>VGMB01000282.1 GCA_016866585.1 Chlamydiota bacterium | reverse complement strand
GGGGCAATGTATACCAAGCATCCGACAGAATTTCTCTCTTTGACCTTCTTGGATCAATAGCACATTATCCAAAACACACTTCTTATCAAGACCTGAAGAGATGCTGCGGATAAGGTCTTTCAAAATTTGAAAAACGGCCTCTCTTTCTTCTGTTGCAAACGCAGAGCAACATTTTAAAACACCACTAAAATGTGATATGTTATCTATACCTGAATACATGCCAAGGGCAACTTCAAATAGCTCACTAGTGTTTTCTCTATCTATACAACAAAGATGATTAATACATTCAGCAAGGTCGACAGATGGATCATAACCTTCTAGCTCTAGTTTCAAAACTTGATTTAAAAGAGCTGATACCATAGTAAAAATATGAAAATCCGCTGGGTCTATTTTAATGCAGTTAGATAGAACAATTCCGATACTTTCTTCTCTTATACCCCGAGTCATTGCTGTAGCAAACTCAATGGCTGCCATCCTATTACTTCCAGGTATGCATAACAAAGTATGTAACACCTGTATAATTTCATCTTCCTCAATAGCCCAGCAAAACATCCTTTGACTGATTTTAACAAAACCCAGAATTTCGCTTGGTTTTACCCGACAAAAAAGATCGGCAAGCCTTTCTTTAAAAGATTCTGCAAGATCTGATTTGTAGAAAACACTTAGCTGATTAGTCAGAAGAATCCAACTTCCTTCAGGAGCCCTCATGTATATATATGCAAGCCTGGAGAATAGATAAGTATTATCGACAGGGTCTATTAAGGAAAGAACGGTGTAGCATATTTCATTTCTTTTATCGGATGGAACTTTTTCCAAGAAATCTATCATACTAATTCTTTCTTGCACCGAAGCCCTGCCACACATAGTCTGAATTGCTAAATCACAAATCCTGTCTCTTTCTATAAGAGGTATTACCTTAACCCTATCAAAAAGAAGCATTACAGCGTCAAAATCTGATAGATCGATAAAATAACGGGCTAAGATGAAGCTAACAGATCGTCTATCATCATAAGGAAGACCTGCTATACTAAGAGCTAAGAGGCGAATACCTTCTTTATTATTTTCTAGCTTAACTAGGTTCCAAAGAAGAGATATAATCTCTTTTTTTTCTTCCTCTGGTAGCATCTCAGGAAGAATCTTAAAAATAAAATTTTTCTTGTACACGGAAACAATAGCATCAACAAGCGGCGTGTCCACGTCTTCCAGGGTAACTATACGTTTGTTTAATCTCAAAGCATCAAGATCTTCTGCAGAGCTAAAACGAAAACCCTCATTCTCAATAGCTCTTAAATATATATAGATCGTTCTGATGTCAGAACTATCCTTCTTATGATCAACAAGTCTAGATCTTATTTCTTGAAGTTTGTCTAAGGAGCTTAATAAAAATAAAGAATCGCAAGATAAAGAAGAAAAAGTCATACTAAAATATTAAGTGTAAAATTAGGACGTAGGTAAAGATAAATCCCCGTAGTCAGGAGAAAAACTATACCTAAGGCCTCTAATTTTTACATTATTATTTTTTAGACTCTTATGGTTTACTAAAGCAGCAAAGCTGTGAGCGCGGATTTAATTTTGCGATGAAGCAGTGCGATGCGCCTCTTTGAAGAATTTCTCTGATAGTATGCGGTTTAGATTCATCTTCACTTCTTCTAGCAAATAGACCTGCTTTTGAGCGGGTCAGCTCTATCTTTTTAACTTTAACAAAATACACCTAGGGTTAAACCAAGAAGCCTACAAATTTTGCTTATGTTGTCAGTTGCAGAAAGAGGCTTAGAATCATCTATATAACCTTTAGCACAAAATTAGAGATACTTAGCATTTTATGTACAGTCAAAGGATCCGCTTTTCCTCATCTTTGCCAAAACCTTGATATTGATTATTAAATACTAGAGAGCTTACAGCAAAAATTGAAACATTACTGCTCATTAAGAATATATATTCGAATCGGGCTGTGAACACTCCTAGAAACTTTACTAAAGCTGACAAAGGCAAAACCTTGCATACAGGCTTATTTAAGGGATCTGATGCCATGATGTCTTAGATAAGGAATCATTTTGCGTTTTTTATTAGAGATTATATTTGCTCGATGGATCGAGCAGTAAGAACTAGAAGTCTTTATCTCACATCAATGGCAGAATAATTTACGTTTAGATTTTTTTGCTTAAACCCATTTACAACAAAACTATAGATACACGCATTTACATAACTACTCGTTAAGCGAACCTGCTTAGATTTCGCTTAAAACCTCAAAGCGCGACTAGTTCAGTAAACCACTTACAGAAAGCAGTTTAAGGTAATGTAAATGGCGTTGTTGCGTAATTCCTTTCAAGGAGGCTTAAGCTAAAGGACTTGGGGTAAAATATTTTATTGATAAAAAGAAAAGCTCATGCCTAGACTAGATAATCGCTAAAAAACCTACGTCTATTTATGAGCCAGAAA
>VGMB01000281.1 GCA_016866585.1 Chlamydiota bacterium | reverse complement strand
AGTTATATTATTTAAAGTCATTTCAACTTCCCCTTTACAATTGAAATCATGATCCTATTAACAAAAGATTTATTTTTCAACTGATTTATTTACACCTAAGAAATATCACTTGTTATCAAAACAAAAATTATGAAAAATAAAAATCATGGAATATGAAGCAATGAAAAAAGCTGTTGGCTACAAAGCCGCAGAATTTATTACAGATGGAATGACAGTAGGATTAGGTACAGGCAGCACTGTTTTTTATTTTATTGAGAAATTGATAGAAAAAGTTAACAAAGGCCTTAAAATACGAGCTGTTTCTAGTTCTAATCGATCCTTAGAGCAAGCCTCTAAAGGAGGTATCCCCATATGCGATATAAACACATTATCCCATATTGATATCACTGTAGACGGTGCCGACGAGATTGACTCTCTCAAAAAAATGATCAAAGGTGGTGGTGGCGCTTTGCTAAGAGAAAAAATTCTAGCATCTATGAGCAAAGAAATGATCGTTGTGATTGACGAGTCAAAGCTTGCACACAAGCTAGGATCGAAAAAACTCCCAGTCGAAGTAATCCCTTTTGCCAATCAGGTAACTTTACATAAAATCCAAAGAATCCAAACAAAATCAGAACTCAGAAAAAATGCGGATGGGTCTCTGTATACAACAGATAACGGAAATTGCATAGTTGACGTTCATCTTGATAAATTACTCGATCAACCAGAAAACCTAGATTTGTTATTAAAAAAAATTCCAGGTGTTGTAGAGACAGGCTTTTTTTTCAACTTAGCAGGAAGGGTTATTGTTGGCTTTAACGACGGTCAGGTAGTAGTTAAACCTTAATTTTTTTAATTCCATGTATTCTTTTCTTTTGTATAAGGAAATCAAAAGGGAGGAATACCTATGCCATCTGATCTGATACCTATTTATCTCAATAAAATTATGCAATCAAAATCATACACAATGATGGTCTTGGGAGATGACACTAAAAAATTTGCAATATATACCGAGCCGCATGTTGGAAAAAACCTACAGACCTTTCTCACTCAGGGTAAAAAAATCCGTCCATCTTCTCACGATCTTATGCAAAGTATCTTCAAAGGGTATAAAATAAAACCCCTTCAAGTGGTAATCTACGACGTAGAAGACACAACGTATTATGCGCGTTTGTTTTTACAACAAGAAAATGACAACAAAATCAACATACTAGAACTAGATGCAAGGCCCAGCGACTGTCTGACACTGGCTCTGATGGAAAACATTCCGGTCTATTGCAGAAAAACCGTTATGGAAAAAGCAATACCCGTATTAGATTAGTACTTTATGTGAAACTTATTTTTAGCCAAATCTAAAATAGACCTTACCGCTTCACTTGCATCTTCACCTTCGGCTTCTATTTTAATTTTTGCGCCTCTTGCTGCAGCGAGCATTAAAATTCCCAGCAAGGACTTTGCATTTACGGTAACATTTTGATAAATAAGGCTAACCTGTGATTTAAAAGTTGAAGCACATTTCACAAGTTCTGTGGATGGACGTGTATGTAGTCCTTTTTCATTTATCACAATAAATGATGACTTAACTTTTTCTTTCAATTTTTGGGACATAATCATTTTTTTTACTTTTTTGGTAATTTTATCAACAATACAAATCATTAAATTCGCCACATTCACATACTGTGATTTTAGATTTTTGATCAATGTTTTTTTATTTTTTTTCATTTTTTCCTGAATGTATAAAACGAAAAGATCAACTACTTTTACTTTTTTATACACTCAGAACATGCTATTTTTTATTTAAATTAAGCCAAAAGCACTTGTAGTTCAGCAACCAACATATTAAATTTAGCTATCAAAGCTTCCACAGGCTTAGAACTCCTCATGTCAACACCTGCATCAGCAAGTGTGTCTAGAGGAAACTTACTAGACCCTGAACTTAAGAAAGTCAAGTACTGCTCCTTAGCCCCCTTCTCACCTGATAAAACTCTTTCCGCTAAGGCACAAGAAGCACTTAGTCCGGTGGCATATTGGTAAACATAAAAGTTGTAATAGAAATGAGGTATTCTAGCCCACTCTATATCAATCTCCTCATCCACCTTCATATGATCACCAAAATACTTAAGGTTTAAATCACGATATAATTGCTTTAGCATAGCTGGAGTTAAGGGAACATCTTGTTCAACAAGCTCGTGAATTTTTAGCTCGAATTCAGCAAACATTGTTTGCCTGAAGAATGTAGCTCTTATATCATCAATTTTTTGATTTATAAGATAGGCCTTTTGTTCTTTAGATTCGACTTTAGCGAGTAAATGTTGAAGAAGTAATTCTTCGTGAAATGTGGAAGCAACCTCTGCCAAGAATATTGGATAGTGAGAATACTGGTAAGGTTGATTTTTACAACTCATGTAACTATGCATGCTGTGACCTGCTTCATGAGTCAAAGTCATAGCATCATTAAGTG
>VGMB01000280.1 GCA_016866585.1 Chlamydiota bacterium | reverse complement strand
TGTAGAACTAGATAACGACCTTATCATATCTGAAGAGACTCAACTAACCTTGAGAGCTCCTTTTGATAAGCCTGTTAAATAAATTGGCTTCTGAACCTAGTCTGCTACTATTTTTTGATCATTTACATAAACTCAAACTCCTTATATAACTTATCTTAAAATTACTATATTTTCTCATAAGGGAAAAACCATGATTTCTATAGCTAGGCTCTTTGGCAAATCTCCATTTGCTCCTCTACAAACCCACATGAAAAAAGTAACCCTCTGTATAGAGAAACTAACTTCGATAATTGATGTATTACCGAAGATGGACATGGAAAAAGTAGAAAAGCTTTCTAAAGAACTATCAGAACTTGAACATGAAGCCGATATCACAAAGAACGACATAAGAAATCACCTACCCAAAAGTATATTCCTACCCATAGACAGATCCCACTTTCTAGAAATTCTATCTGTGCAAGATAGCATAGCAGATAAAGCCGAAGAAATCGGAATACTTCTGTCCATGCGACCTCTAGAAATGCTCCCTGAATTCAAAAATGATTTCGAGCTTCTTTACAGAAAAAATGCTGAAGTATTTTGGAGCGCTAAAAAAATTATCGAAGAAATTGATGAACTACTTGAATCCTCCTTTGGCGGAATAGAAGCTGAAAAAGTAAAAGATATGGTAGAACAAACCGCGTTTAAAGAGCACGAAGCAGTTCAAATACATCACAAGCTAAAAAAAGAACTTTTCTCTAAAGGTAATGATCTCCCCTCTCCGGCTTTTTATCTTTGGCTTTCATTAATAGAGCAAATTGGAATGCTTTCCATGCTATCTGAAAAGCTAGCAAATCGTATTCGCATGGTGCTTGAACTGAAATAAAATAACCCACACACGGTCATGGAAGTTGAATCTATTTTAAAAATACTTGTTCTCGTTATTGGTTTTTACATGTCTTGGAACATCGGTGCAAACGATGTATCTAATGCGATGGGAACATCGGTTGGATCCGGAGCCCTTACTCTCAGACGTGCAGTAATTCTTGCTGCAATCCTTGAATTTTCCGGTGCATTTTTCGTTGGATCTAATGTGTCTGAAACGATGCAAAGAGGTCTTATAGACACAGACATGTTCTTAACAGAGCCCATGATCTTAATACTTGGCATGAGTGGAGCATTGATGGGAACTAGCTTGTGGCTACAAATAGCCTCTTACTGTGGATGGCCCGTATCAACAACACACGCTATTGTTGGGGCTATTATAGGCTTTGGCCTGACTATCGGAGGAGTCGAAGCTATACAGTGGGAAGAAGTAACATCCATCTTGGCTAGCTGGGTTTTATCACCTGTTATAAGTGCGATTTTTTCCTATATTATATTTAGCGTACTACAAAAGAAGATACTTTATGCGATAAATCCAGCGGGAGCTGCAGTAAAACTACTTCCTTACCTGTCTATGGTTGTTTTTGCTG
Organism: Chlamydiota bacterium; assembly: GCA_016866585.1. Lineage (GTDB taxonomy): Bacteria > Chlamydiota > Chlamydiia > Chlamydiales > Rhabdochlamydiaceae > VGMB01. The sequence goes on along the minus strand of VGMB01000280.1, from coordinate 1,002 downwards.
TATTTACACTGAGCTTAATATTTAACGGCCTTGAAAATGTTAATGTTGCACTTTCCTTCCCTCAGGCTGTGCTAATTGCAATTTCAATTGGATTTTTAGCTTTTGGGGCTACCTATTTTTTAGTTCGCAAAAAAGCCAAAAGCCCTCTTTTTCAAACTGCAACAACACACTCACCTCAAAGTGTTGTTAGCCTAGATAAAGCTATAAAACATCTTCAACGTGTTCACGCTAATACAGTTGAAGGGCCTCATGAAAAGGTCTCCAATATTATTAATGAAGTAAAAACTTTATCTGCAAAACTTCGAAAAGAGACTAGCTTTTCAGAAAGAACCTCTGAATACAAGACTGTTGAAAACATGTTCGTTTATCTTCAGATCCTTAGCGCATGTTTTGTGGCATTTGCACACGGAGCAAATGACGTTGCGAATGCGATAGGTCCTGTTGCTGCTGTTCTCGATATCATTAAAAATGGTGCCATATCAGATGTCGCAACTGTTCCTTCATGGCTTTTGGCATTTGGGGGTCTTGGAATTGTAGTTGGACTTGCAACATGGGGATGGCGCGTCATTGAAACGATTGGTAAGAAGATTACAGAGCTCACCCCTACACGCGGATTTTGCGCCGAATTTGGTGCTGCAACAACGATTCTGCTAGCGTCAAAATGTGGACTTCCCATATCTACAACTCACTGTCTTGTTGGAGCTGTTTTAGGAGTAGGTTTAGCACGCGGTATAAGAGCTCTAAACCTTGGGATGATCAAAGACATTGTTTTATCATGGATCATCACCATTCCTGCCAGTGCAATTATGAGTATTTTAGTGTTTTATGGGCTTAAAACACTATTTTCCTACATGAATGTACTATGATCGTCCTCTACAAGGACACCCTTGATTTAACGATCTAACAAGCATTTGCGTTGAAACAAGATCTACCTCTTGTATGATCTGAGATACACCTTCAAGCCAGTCTGCCCTTCTGTTTAAAGCGGGGCAGCGATATCCC
>VGMB01000279.1 GCA_016866585.1 Chlamydiota bacterium | reverse complement strand
GCTGTAGCGCCTGTAGCAATAATCACAGTGTGGGCATAAATCTCTTTTTTTGCAGTTATTTTGAAAGGTGTTTTCGAAAAATCTACAGAAACAACATCTTCAGGGACAACAACTGTTCCGAACCTCTCCGCTTGGGCTTTAAAGTTGATCATTAAATCAGGACCGAAGATCCCTTGAGGGAAACCGGGGAAGTTTTCAACCTCCGTAGTAGTCATAAGCTGCCCTCCAGCTACACCTGAAAAAAAACCTTCGTAAACTATAGGTGTTAAATTTGCACGTGCAGCATAAATAGCTGCTGTATAGGCTGCAGGCCCTGAACCTATAATCACTACTTTATTAATATGCATTTTTTCCTCTTCTCTATGAAAATACTTGGTATTTTTTTTACTAGATATAGGATAAAAATTACAGTAAAAAGTCTTAAAATCGACTAACTCATCTTAACTAAAACTAAAAAAACGCTCTCATCTATTTTCTAGATACTTCAAAACTCGATCCTTCTTCCAAGTTTAAAAAAAACACACCAGCTAGTGTGGAATAAATCATTTTTTGGTTATCACAGACTTCATCATAATAAAAAAAACAGTTGTGTAGGTTTGTAGTATTACACCTTTAGAAGAGGCAAATAAAATGCGTAAAAAATTTTGACAGAATTAGTCACTGACTATCTTGAAGAGAATTTCAAAAAACAATAGCTAAAATAAGATCAATATACAACTCAATCTAATGTAAACTAAACTAAAAAGATAACAGTAATCGTTGAGAAAGACTTAATAATACTTTTGATAGTTTAGAACAAAAATATCTCCATCAAATAACCTGATCAGTGGTGATATTATCTCACTAGAAGCATTGATGATGTAGGGGCTTACCACATCCTCCAATTGCAAAAGACCGTCATCCTCTGGGATTGCTTGCTCAAAAGAGACTGGTTCTACTTCCGCATCTTCATATAGAATGCTTATGAGCTCCAGGCTCAACTCTTGATCTAATTCACCGGAGAGAACCACGCCAATTTTTTTTGAACTTTTTCTTGGCTCTTCTTGAATTTCATTTGTTCTTTTCATTTTTTACCTCACATTTTTTTTGAACTACAAGCTTATCGACACGTCCGCCGATAGCGCTTTCGTAAGGTAAAAAAAGTATTTTGAAATAAACAGTAGGCACTGCTGAGAATTTTAAAATCTGAACTATGACACTTTTTCATAAATCAACCTACCGTTGTACCGTAAATTATATTGAGATTTTTTATTATTGTCTACTTGCTAACCTTAATTTTAATTAATTGTAAAACACTGAAATTAAATTTCTTAAATCACTATACACCCCCCTTTTTTTTTCAGATTTTTTTTTCGACAATTCATATTTTTAGTTGGCGTAAAAAAAAAACGTTTTTTGGGGGAAATTTTCTGGTATAAAATCTTTCAGATAGTACAATTTACGTCACTAACTACACTTATATAATTTTGAAATGGCAAATTAAGGCATAGATGAAAAGTATCACCCTAAAAAAACTTTCAAAATCTGTTAATGAAGGACTAATAATACCTGGTCTTTCGTTGAACATACCGGCTGGAAAATTCTTTGCCTTGCTAGGCCCTAGTGGATGCGGAAAAACAACCCTTTTGAGGCTAATAGCAGGATTGGAGAAAGCAGACCAAGGTCAAATCTTTCTAGACGACGAGGATATTACCCACCTACCGATTCACAGAAGACCGATAAATGTAGTATTCCAGAACTACGCCCTGTTTCCTCACCTGAATGTATTCGACAATGTTGCCTACAGCCTTAAGCTGAATAAAACACCTAAAGAAGAGATAGAGCAAAGGGTATTTAAGATACTTGAAGCCTTTCACTTAGAAAATCACGTGTACAAATACACCTCCCAACTATCTGGAGGACAGCAACAAAGGGTCGCCCTTGCCAGGGCTATAGTGAATGAGCCTGAAGTTCTTCTTCTTGACGAACCTTTAGCCGCTCTTGACTTCAAGCTTAGGGAAAAGATGCTTATTGAGCTTATTGAGCTCCAAGACAAGCTAAAGACTACATTTATATACGTAACACATGACCAGTTCGAAGCCCTCACTGTCGCCGATCAAATGGCTATTATGAATACTAGGGGGGAAATCGAGCAAATTGGAACCCCTAAAGAAATTTATGAATTCCCTATATCCTCATTTGTAGCCAAGTTTGTAGGGACAACTAACATTCTCCAAGGAAAGCTTAGAAATGTAGATTCTGATCCTGAGATTGAAATCGATGACTTAGGTATGTTTAAAATATCAATTCCTCAGAAAAAAGAGTGGATGAAAGAAGGCTGCAAACTTCTTATAAGCATGCGTCCGGAAAAAATTTTCATATCGAAAAAAGAAGTGCCTAATTTTTCCAATATGCTGAGAGGGTCAGTACAGTCTATAGTTTATCATGGAAGATCAACGCAATATAACGTTCTTTTAAAAAAC
>VGMB01000278.1 GCA_016866585.1 Chlamydiota bacterium | reverse complement strand
TTCGGTAGAACGAAGAGTAAGATGAGAACCTCACCATACAGATTGCTTGAATGGCAGAATCGGAGTATTTTTCAGTTCTGCCCACCTTGGAGGTCTTCTTCGGAGATCCAGAAAGCTCTAGCTTCCACGATTAATCAAAGACTTGTTATATTCAGACCAATTCTTAATTTTCTGGCTCATAAATAGACTTAGGTTTTTTAGCGATTATCTAGTCTTAAACATGAGTCTTTCTTTTTATCAATAAAATATTTGATCTTAAGTCCTTAAGCTTAACTTTACTTGAAACGAATTACGCAACAACCTCGTTTGAGTTAAGCATGCGTAAGTACGTTGTATTAATAGTGATATAAAATGGAAAAGATTGTATTTATAAGAGAGGGGATAGAGGTGGCTTTAATGAAAGGAAAGAGACCCTTTGATGTACTCCAAAAGGTCTCTTAAGTTTAGATTAAATTGATTGGTTTAATACTTTTGTGTATTCCGCTTGGTAGCCAAGCATAGATTGAAGCATGTTTGAGTCAATTTTTTGCCTGGTTGCCAATTTCTGAGTGTACTCTTGCATATTGGCTTGTATGTTGTCGTTAGACATTTCTTGTAGGTTAGAGAAAAATGTTAGCTCGGCTTGATCCTTACCAAGCTCTCTTTCTGCCTTTGCTTGTTTTGCTAGGTTTATAGATTTATCAACTGCAGCTCCAGTTTCTACCGCACTTGCACCCAAGCTTATGCCTGTATAAAGACGAGATAGTAATACAATATTGTTCTTAACCAGTCGAGAAAAAGTGCTTTCAGATGTAGATGCAGTTGCTTTAGATGCGCTAGACGAACTACAAATGCCCAAAGTTATGAAACTCACGGCTATATCAACAATTATTTCGGCAATCATAGCCCTCTTCTGGATCTCATGATCAGAAAGGTTCGTATAAGCTGATAAAGATGCGACAGTTACGTCGCTTGCAAGGTGCGTAGCTATAACTTCTTGAAGGCCAGCAGTTATAGTTAGCTGAGTCTCTGTAGATAACTCTGGCAAGCTATTGAAAAGGCTTCTTAGACCTGAATAGATCATATTCGAAAAGGTTTCTAGCGTTGTTGAGGTGGTGGATGTCTCAGAAACAGAAGCAGTTTCTGCACTCATCGATTCAGCTTCAGAAGCGGTTGTTTCAGCTTCAGAAGCTAAAGCTTCTGCCTGCGATAACATGCCAACTCCATTGCATACAAGACAACAAGCAACAGTTATGATCAAAATAACGGCTACATCAGCAATGATTGCAGCATCCTTTTTAGCTTGTTCCTCGCTTACTCCAGAAGCTATAAGAGTCTTCGTAAAGCTTTCAGTAAGTTCATTCTTAAGCATTTGATCCGCACCAGTTGCTTGAATTGTAAGCATTAAGGCTGCCATAGCCACAAGTTCATAGTTGCCTGTTGCAGCACCGATAACGATCATTAATCCTGCCGTTACGTAGCCCATAATTTTAGAGATCTCATTATCTCGTTCCATTTCATGGATCATCTTTTGGATGTAATTAAGTTGGTCTACTGCTTTTTGCAAGCTGATACTTGATGCATCTGCATATTTTTTTGAGATATTTGTGTTATCTTCAGTTTGTTGCCCTTCATATTTTGCAATCATAGACTCCAAATTACTGACGGTATCTGTCATAATAGATAGAACGGCTGTTATTAGCTCATTAGAAGGACCTGAGGTATAGTCACTTGTAGATACACTTGACATAACAGTAATTGCTTCAAGGGTTTCGTTTAGTATGTTTAAAAGTGCTTTCATTGCATCTTTATCAAACTCAGCATCAGCAAAGATCATTTTTCCTATTTGTTGCAAGACAGGATTTGTGGAATATAAAAAGGCCGTTTCAACTTCAGATTCAGCTACATCCATAAGAGACATAAGATAACTGTAAACTTGATCGTTAGCACTTTTAATAATTTTATTTAAGTCAGTACAATTAGGGTCTAGATATATGTCTATCCCGAATTCATTCTTACAATATTTTTCTATGTCATTTTCCACTTTGTCAATTTGAGGATCGGGGTATTCTGCACTTGATTTAACTGTGACGTTACCATCTCTGGTCGTAGTTACGACAGTTTTTGTGTGATCCATCCACTCTTGATACTGTTTCATGTTGTCGCTAATATACTGATTATATTTAGCCCACTCAGTATTCACATAATCTACGGTGTAGTTGTAGTCGTTTAGCACGCCCATGGCCAGATCCATTTCTTTTATCATAATCTCGCAGGCCATTTTATATTGCTCGTTGCTTGACGTTTGCATTTTTAGCTGTAGATCTTTGACCATGAATGTCATAGCAGCAAGAGCTTCTGAAATCTCTTTGGTTGATGGGTAATCGCCTGGAATTATTGAAGAGCTAGAGGATGATGTGTTGGAGGATGATGTATTTGATGTGCTACTAGTGCTCGATAGACAGTACGATTGCTTCGAATTGTCATCTTTGCCTTTTATT
>VGMB01000277.1 GCA_016866585.1 Chlamydiota bacterium | reverse complement strand
TAGGATATTTTTTCTTACATTAGAGACATACTTTTTAGCCATATCCTGCATTTCAGAAGCAACGAGATGAACTCCTAAGTGGCACTCATCAAAAACCTCTGAAAGAGCTGTTTTAGCTTTTTCTACAAAAGCCACCCTTAAAAACACAGAATCCCAAGCTACCCTAGTGAATACATCCGCGGGATTATCCGTACACTCGTAAAAGCTGAACGTGGGTTGTGTAAGAAGATCTTGATTAGCAAAAAATCGATCAACAACAAGTGCCACATAGCGACGAGTACCTTGTTGAGCCCAACATATCAGGGCTTGTATATCCTCTTGAACATCGGAGTACATCAAACAAAGGACATCTAGGTCTTGAGCCTGATCCAAGACTGTTTGCATCCATGAGCTAATTACCATGTTTTCTTGCATTTTCTATCACTCGCATTAGGACATTATAGGGAGGCAAATTCTTAATAAAAACATACTTTTGATTATCTTTATCGTAATATCCAAATTCAGTTTCTCCCGGATAGGCAATCGCCACAAAGCATGCTTGTATGAAGTGATTATAACCAATCACTTGCTGCCTAGCACTTTCTGCTAAGGAAGAACACTCCTTACACTCAATAAGCAAAAGAGGACGCAAAGCGGAGCGACCTTCTTTCATAAAGCATACAACATCAACTCTTCTATCGGGAAACTCTTTTTTAGATAAATGTGCTGAAGGAATCTCACTAAGGGATTTTTCAATGCAAATGAGCTCTCTTGGATAAGAGAGCTCATTAATCATTTTTTGAATTAAAGACTGACGGACTTTTTCTTCAGGGGTAGCTTTAACCCATTTTTTCCGAATAGAGTCATATATCTCATGATCATTCGGGGCGGATGATACCATAGTTGCCGTCTTTTGTACGGTATATTACCTTCACTTTTTGATCTTCCTCAGCTTTGTAGATGAGGAACGGGTCTCCAGATAGTTCCATCTTCATGACAGCCTCATCACTTGTAAGCATCTTCATAGGAAGGGTCTTACTACGAATAACTTTACCTGGGTATAGGCGCTTATTGTTCTCTTCTAGTAAGGCAACCTCTATCTGTTGGCTATAGTCTTCCTCTTCAGTAGGACGCATTAAGACATTTACCTGCATCTCTCCTATAGACATCTTTTTTTGTGTATGATCTTGAATCTTCTCTTTCCAGCGCTTGAACTGCTTGCGGATCTTTTCCACAGCCTGATCAATAGCTACATACATATCAGAGGCTTCTGCATGAGCTGCTACTTTAAAGTGATTAAACTTCATGACGATAAGGCATGAATGTTCTAGTTTATGCATGTCTAAAGTAACATGAACATCAATAATATGATTATGAAAGCGTTCTAACTTAGAGATCTTTTCTATAGCATGATTTTTCATAGCCTCTGTTACAAGAACATTACGACCAATGATATTCATATTATAGCCATCTGATTCTTCTTCGAATTTTTTCTTATCGACCATGGCAATTTCCTCACTATCTGTGGTAAAGCGCAGTATATGCATTTTTACCGATTTTATGGAATATTTGATTACATACTAATTCATGAGCAACCCTAAGATTGTCCCTCCGATGTTACCTATAATTATATGGGAAATAATCACTCCCGTTAGATTATAAGTTCTTGCGTACATCCAGCCCCAAAAACAGCCTAGGAAAAATGCAATGACAGCCATCTGAAATGATACCGGTAAATGCACTAAGCAGAATAAAAGGTTAGAAATAAAAATAGCTTTCATTTTGGGATGTTTTTGATTTCTAAAAAACACCTCAAAAGATCTTTGGATTCCACCCCTGGCAATAAGCTCTTGGAATATTACCATTACAGAATATCCCAAAGTTAAAACAAGCCAATCAATAATAGTAAACTTGTCTTTTAAAAAAATCTGAATGTCAAAAAGCTGATCTAGCCTTAGACCCGGTACAATAACTATTAAAGCATACTTTATGACTAATAAAGCAACTAGAGCATACGAAGAAAATAGCACACCCTCTTTTATGGATTGTTTCATCTTATCTTTAGTAATCCCAAAAAAAGAAAGAGATACTTTAGATCTTAAAATAAAAAGAAGGCAAAAATAAACCATAAATAACATCGAACCTATCGAATAGAATGTACTAATGGCTGGATGTACCGATAATCTACTAAAAATATTAGCTGCCCAAAAATAGCTACAAAGTCCATATATTAATAAGGTAAAAAAACTTAAAGAATGCCTTTCGATTTGTTCGAACTGCGTCATTTCAGTAATGTTTTTTTTTAGTGAAAATCCCTGTTTTTGAAAAAACATCTCTTTTTTTTGGGATATGTCATTTGTCAAAGCTCGATAAAGCGTCTCACTTAGCAAGCTTCTGATGCTTTTAAGATCAAATTCCAAAACAATAGTATCTTTACTGCATTCAAGAGAGAGAGGATCTTTATCTAAAGATGAGAGAGTATCTTGATCTATCCAAACCTCTG
>VGMB01000276.1 GCA_016866585.1 Chlamydiota bacterium | reverse complement strand
GAGGTAAATCAAAATGTAAAGCGAGATGATGTCCTTCTGCACCTTGTCGAAATGCATTACAAAAGAAACGATTACGAGCTTGCAAGAGCCACATTCAGGGCTCGAGGTGATGTGTTAGAGGTTATGCCGGCATATGAGGAGCAAATAGCGTATAGAATAGAGTTTTTTGGTAACGAAGTAGACAGAATAAGTGAGATAGACCCACTAACAGGAAGAGTAAGACAGCGTCTTACTAAGATATCTATTTTTCCTGGATCTCACCACGTCACACCAGAAGATGTTCGATGCACGGCTGTTGAAACCATAAAAAAAGAACTTAAGGATCGATCTGCTTTTTATGAAAAGGAAAATAGGCTCATCGAATTGCAAAGAATAAAAGAACGAACGACCTATGACTTGGAAATGATCAAAGAAATGGGCTTTTGTAAAGGTATAGAAAACTATTCTCGTCATTTCAGTAAAAGAGTTGCGGGTGATCCCCCTCCTTGCCTCATAGATTATTTTCCTGAAGATTTCTTAATTTTTGTGGATGAGTCTCACCAAACTCTGCCACAAATCCATGCTATGCATAATGGGGATAGGGCAAGAAAAGAATCGCTTGTTGAATTCGGATTTAGACTTCCATCAGCCTTTGACAATAGACCCCTTAAATTTGAAGAGTTTTATAAAAAGATTCGTCAGGTCGTTTATGTATCAGCCACACCGGGCCCTTGGGAGATTCAAGAGGCAGGTGGGGATATTGTACAGCAAATCATTAGACCTACTGGCCTTTTAGACCCTATAATTGAAGTTCGTCCTGCAACGAATCAGGTCGATGATTGCCTTGAGGAAATACGCAAAGAGACAGAAAAAGGAAATAGAGTCCTTGTCACAACGCTCACTAAGAAACTTTCAGAAGATTTATCTAAATACCTGACAGATATCGGTGTTAAGGCAAAATACCTACACTCAGATATAGACACATTGGAAAGAGTCCAGATCATCAAAGACCTTAGACTCGGCGTGTTTGATGTATTAGTTGGAATAAATCTATTAAGAGAGGGTTTAGATATCCCTGAAGTATCTCTTGTTGCAATTTTAGATGCAGATAAAGAAGGTTTTTTACGCAGTGAAACAGCACTTATTCAAACATGTGGTAGAGCCGCAAGGAACTCTAAGGGGCATGTTATTATGTACGCTGACAAGATCACTAAATCTATTAAAGCAACAGTAGATATCACGACCGCAAGAAGGAAGATACAGGAAGAGTACAATACTGCGCACGGTATTACGCCGAAAACTGTACGTAAGGATAAATTAGAAGACTTGCTTGAAACCTTTGGAGGTGAGATAGCCTCTCCACCAGATAAGAAGGATGAAAAAGTTCATCTCTACACACCAGCTGAAATTGAAAGGAAGATAAAAGAGTTAGAGCAAGATATGAAAAAAGCAGCTAAAGAGCTGCGTTTTGAAGATGCTGCTCACTTAAGAGATTTATTGAAGCACTATCAGGGTTTACGGCTTTTAGAAGATCATTTTTAGATGCTTAATCACAAAAGTTATATGTTAACAAGCTTGGTTATTATGTTTGCTATCGGTGTACAAAAAAATATTGGATAAGTTCTGGTGCTTTTGTGGATTATCCTTGTTTCGAATAAAAGGAAATTCTATTAAATCAAGGTATTTATTATTACATGATGGTGTCTGCTATGTCTGCAGAATTTGGAAAAGATGATCTACCATATCCTTACAACGAGGTACAACCTGTTTTACCATTTAATAATCATGGTTGGTATAATAATCGTTCATATATAGAAAAATTAGTCGAAGAGGTTAATCCTACAATAGTTGTTGAAGTTGGTTCATGGATAGGGCTATCTACACGTCATATTGCATCTATACTTAAACAGCCAAATGCTAAACTTTATGCTGTTGATCATTGGTTGGGTTCTGCAGAACATCAGATAGGTCAATTTGCCTACATGCCCTTCCTTGACAAATTATATGAACAATTTCTTTCTAATATTATTAGGGCTAATTTAACTCACATAGTAGTTCCTATGAGAATGAGTAGTTTAGATGCCGTAAAGATTTTTCCCGCTACTCCTGATTTAATTTATATTGATGCTGGGCATGATTATGAAAGTGTCTATAAAGATTTATTAGCTTGGTATCCCCTTGTAAGGGGTCATGGTGTGCTTTGTGGAGATGATTGGTGGTGGGATTCTGTACGTAAAGCCGTTGAGGACTTTGCCAGAGATAATTCATTGAAAATTTTTGCAGAAAATAATTTCTGGAGACTTATTGAGTAATACAACAAGTTTTTAAAATCCAATAAACTTCACAGCAATTAAGTGTTAGATTTTTATTAAAAATTTTTAACACTTAGTTTTTTTTTATTCGAATTATAGTGCTTTTTTTACATGTAAGTGAAATGGTTTTGTAGAAAGTATATGGTGTTTGTTTTAAGAATAAAGGCCATAGAATCTTTTAAACGGCATACCTTCGGAATA
>VGMB01000275.1 GCA_016866585.1 Chlamydiota bacterium | reverse complement strand
AGGTCAAGAGCAAAGGCAAAATGAAAACATTCTTAGTAAAGGGACTAAAAAAAACAAAGTGACCTCGAAGCAGTAAGTCAATTGTACTGCCTACGTTTCTTGCGTGATTTATATAAACACCTCTAACAAAATCAAGCGGAAGATGATTTTCATTGAATTTATAAAAATCACCTTCTGCTTCATCTTATTTTTTTCTCCTTGGACAAAATCAAGAAATCGCGCATCGTTCCATTCTTATAAAACGTTCATTTCGCATAAAAACTTTCGCCAATATTCTCTCTCTTGTTGAGCTATTCATCACTAGCAGCGAAGATTCACGAGCCTTAGCAAACTCAGAACAATCTATTAATTTATCAATTATTCTTTCATATGCATCATCACGAACCTTGTCCTGGGAAATGTTACAAGCCGAAGAAAGAGCTTCTGTAAAATCTAGATTTTCTAATCGTTCATTTACATCATCTATATGCTTAGATGAGCTCGCATGATCTTGGAAGTGACATTTTGCAAGCTTAATAGAATCATTTGGGAACAAGTCTTTTGTAAAGTTGAATTTTTGGATTATTTCGGTTTTAATCTCCCTTTTCAAAGCGGAGCTCTTGATCATCCAAAGGCAATAATAAGATTCAGATTGTTTATTTTGAGCGATTAATAGGGAGATCACATCTTTAAAACATTGCTGCTGAGGATATCCGTCAGGCAAGAGTTTAAGAATTTTAATTCCCAAGGGTAATTTATTACTTCTTACAAACTCGATCGCTTTTTCGTGGATAAGAGTGTAAACACCCATAAGATATTGATGTTTTTTTCTTTCTGTATTTAACAACTCTGCTCCTAAAATCATACTATCAAATTTACTCTTGTAAAAATGAAGTTGTGTAGAATCTGCTATAGACCATCTTGCAAAAGGGTCATCAGAGAGAATCTTCGACAAATGGAATCTATCTTCACAAGAAAGATAGGATAGAAACTCTAAGGCCTCAAGATGAAAATTAAGAATATTCTCCATGATCTCATTCGGATTATTTTGAGATATTCTTTCACCAAGTAACCGTAAATGATCAAGACTCTCTAAGATTTTCGAAGACTCTTCTTTACCAGAAAAATGATCCAAACAGCTTACGAAAAATGTTGGAGAATGATTGCCTGATTGTTGTAAGACAGCATTGATACGTTTCCTATCCACAAGAACCACTTGAATCAAATCAGATGTGTGCAAAAATGAAAACACTGACCTTGCTATTTGTTTTTCTTTCAGTATTTTTTCTAAGTAATCAACTTGTGGAGACTGTTTAGATGTTTCTTCTTTCACAACAAAAAAATCATCTAAATATTCTTCCGGTGGATCACAATCAAAATATGAATTTACATCTTCGAATGAACTTGCTATAGAAGACATTTTTACCCTCCCAATTAAGGATTTGTTAAGAAAATAAAAAATTTTGTATTATACAGCAACATATTACTTGTGAAAACGAGCGAAAGACCTTATTAGAAATAAAAAGACAATTTTAGTAAATTTTAGTATAATTAAAATAAAAAAAAGAAAAAAATGGATATTAATAAAAGCATCATATCGAAAGAATCATCTATAGACACTCATAGATATAATATATCTCATGCAGAAAAAACATTTTCGATACCTCATATTGGTAGTTTAATTGCTGTCCACTTAAACTCCAAAGACAAGGTAGCTCTTGCCATCTGTAGTAAATCAATGTTTTACAACATAAAGGACATCACTAAGTCTGAAGTTACAACAGCCTGCAAGGCGATCGCTAAAAAAATTAAAACAATAGTACCGAAATCTGAAAAAGAAAGAAAAAAGCTAGCTGAAAATCACAATAGAATAGTTCGTTTTTTAAACAGCATCCACTACAGTATTCCTGAATATAACCTTTCGTACATCCCCTTTTTCCAGGACATGGCATGCGACATTTTATTGAACACACAGCTTACTGTGAGTCAAATCGAAAGTGATGGGTTATATAAGTCAGCCTTTACAAATGAAATAGAAAACTTACCTTTACAAATCACTTCTGTAAACCATGAACTCCAGAATATGACACATAAAGTATCTTCACTTTCGTTTGCTACATTTATTATTAATAGCTTACTGTATTTAACAAAAAACGACTACAACTCCTTATATAAAAATAAGGTTCTTTCTATTATTGATTTAGAAATTAAAAAGAAGCACTTTCTTATAGCGGAAAGAATCATCGATTTGTACGGCAAATTCTTTATGGGAAACTCGACTTACTTAGAAAAACTACTAATTGAATGCGAACGAAGCATCGGTTTTACAGAGACCAAAAGAGTTATGAAAAAAGGCTTTAATTCAATAAAACAAGGCAACAGAATTCCAAGAATCTCAATTAACGGATCTACCAATTTTCTGGCGTTGTTGCGTAATTCCTTTCAAGGAGGCTTAAGCTAAAGGACTTGAGATAAAATATTTTATTGATAAAAAGAAAGGCTCATGCCTAGACTAGATAATCGCTAAAAAACCTACGTCTATTTATGA
>VGMB01000274.1 GCA_016866585.1 Chlamydiota bacterium | reverse complement strand
GCATGTAAAAAAGCAGATGAAACCATTCCGGTCAAAAATAGAGTTTGTTTTAATTTATTCATACATAATCCTTTGTTTTCGATCAGGTAAAGACATATAAAACAAAAAGAAGTTTTTTTTTCACAATGAAATTATAAAAAAATATTTATTTTTTTTTAGCTGTAGCTCTAAGATTACACAACGATTCTATTTGATAATCTATCCCAAAAACGATTGTGAATGACTAAAAAAATGAACCATCAATCGCTTTGGATCACAAAAAAAACATGGCCTTGAAGATGAAAAAATTTATAAATAATAGACAAACCACCTTTGCAATTTATTGTCTGTTTTCTTTTCTTTTTTGTTCTTTCACCCTTCCTCAGAGAGAAAAGACCATCTATTTAACCTATACGCAAGATCCTACACAATCGATCACTGTCCAATGGCACTCTCCTTTAAAAGATAAATGCTCAAGCGTGCTGTATAGAAAAAAAGGAACAGCAAACTGGAACTACCAGACTGGAGTAAGCAAACAAATAAAAAACTATGACTACTTAATTCACAAAGTAGAATTAATTCATTTGGAAAGTAATACCGAATACGAATTTAAGCTAGAAAATGGAAGTATAATTAATTTTTTTAGAACACTTCCCTCAACCCTTAAAGACAGACCCATTACTGTAGCCATAGGTGGAGATGTATATAAAAATATAGTTACATTTCAAAAGATGAATCATATCGTCAGTAAACAAAATCCTGATTTTGTCATTTTAGGAGGAGATATAGCCTATGCAAAAGGCTGGGATTTCGATTGGATTATCCAAAGGTGGATAAATTTTTTTACGGAATGGAATAGCTCGATGAGAGGTAAAGGGCAAAGGATGATTCCAGTAGTTGCAGCAGCTGGCAATCATGACAGAAATTTTAGCGATCCCAATATTATCTCAGAAGAACTGTTCTTTCTAAACTTTGGTTTGCATGAAGATCTGATTTCATACAAGAACCTCGATGTAGGGTCATATGCCTCATTTTTTCTTCTTGATACCAATCATTTTCAACCCATCGAAGGAATGCAAACGCAGTGGTTGAAAGACTCTCTACTTAGAAGAGCTGAAATCCCTTATAAATTTGCCGTATATCACAGACCAGCCTATCCTTCCATATATTCTCATAAAAATGAAATTTCTCAAGCAATCCGCAGAAACTGGAGCCCCGTTTTTGAATCAATGGGGATAATTTTAGCCTTTGAACACCACAACCATGCTTACAAGAGAACCTTTCCCCTGAGAGATGAATGTATTGATAGCTCTGGCGTCATTTATATAGGTGATGGCTGCTGGGGCGCAAATCATAGAATCGCCGATAAAAAATGGTATATTGACAAATTCAAATCTTGCACATGTGTAAATATACTAACTCTAACTCAAGATGGAGCAAGTTTTTTTGCTTTATCTGGTCTTAATGAACTAATTGATGCCATAGATGACATACAACCAAGATAGAGAAAACTAAGTAACACGTTAGTCAAAAATTACTTTAAGATTATTTTTCAATAAAATATGAATAGACTTTCATTAAAGCTAAAGGAGTCTTCATATGAAACGACAAACTATACTAACCTGTTCTATCTTGCTAATTTGTTGCAGCTGTGAGACTAAGACACAAACAGGAGCTCTTGCAGGAGCGGGCGTCGGAGCTCTTGCCGGTGGATTGATCGGAGGCAATGCTGCAGGAGCCGTTATTGGGGGTGCTGTAGGCGCCGCCGGAGGAGCTCTAGTCGGAGCGGCACTCGATGCCCAAGATCGTGATAATCTGCAGAAAAACGACCCAGACACCCTCCACAAAATAGACCATGGGCAGCAGCTTAGCGTCCATGACATAGAAGCTATGGCTAAAAATGGCATCAGTGACAACGTGATCATAGATCAGATCAAAGCAACAAAGAGTGTGTTCTACTTAAGCTCAGAAGAGATCATAGATCTTAAAAAAGCGGGTGTATCAGAAAAAGTCATAGACTATATGATACAGACAGGAAAATAATGTTATATCTGCTGTGGCATTTCGATACTGAACACACTGTTTAGCGATATGCCACTTGCCCCATCCGCATATTCATAAGGACAACGACCTCCAAGAGATTGAACCTTACCTGGATATCGCAATGAAGGATTTTCCCCTCTGACTAATAGATCAATACCAAGACGCAACGCCTCACTTTTTGCCATGGACATTATAGCCTGGTTATATTCGGTTTTACATCCTGAAGGGTATAAGGTATCGAGAAATAGCACCGGTTTATTCGAATCCGTGTTAATTAGAAGTCTAAATATCCTGCGAGCTAAAATCTTTCCCTGGGAATCTTTAACAGCAATGAGTGAGTTCTTTCCATCTAGACAGTAAGCCAACAGACATTTATTCAAATGCACTTCCCCGTCAACCCTCTGACAACTGCCGCCAACCTCTGTACCACAAAGAAAAAGATCTTGCCAATCCACAGACCTTTGGACAAACACACTGGAAAATTTAGCTTTATTCACAAGCCTAGATT
>VGMB01000273.1 GCA_016866585.1 Chlamydiota bacterium | reverse complement strand
TTTATTGCAAAGCTGGCTGTCAAGGCTTTCGCTTATGCAACAAAACGGAAGAGATGGGGTTCAATCTTTGTCTAGAAAGGTTCTTTCTTATCTACAGCTAGCACAGGATAACAAGGAGTTTAGGGAGACTTTCTTTGCTGTTATCGATGGAGCACATCGAACATGTGGAGACCGTATGGCCCTTTCTGTACTTCATCTTGGACTGCAGTATAGGATGACAGTCTTTAATAAAAGTGATTTAAGAGGATATGCAGACTTTTTAATCCACGGACCATGGATGCTAGATCGCCTTGAAGAAATATCTAGAGTGAAAGTTGAGAGCCTTCGCTTTGTGGATGAAATTGAGGTGTATCTTGGCTACCCAGTAAAATTAAGAGAAAGACTTAAATTACAGATCGATGTGGAAGATATGCTCTACTTTAGTTGCAGCGAGATAACTGAAGCAGATTTAGATAATGCGGCATCTTTCATTGAGAACCAATTGTCAGAGCTGGATGCTGTTGCTAATATTTTAGTCAAAAGGGAAGATTGGGTAAAAGCACTGAAGGAGCAGTGTAAACAAGAAGTAAATGCTATTGAGGAACATAAAGCTAGTAGATATGAGGCTTTAATGGAGTCTTCTCAAGGCTCGATTGAAGCAGAGCTGCAAATTCAAGCGGAGTATGAAGAAGCTTTCAAACAGCTTACAAAAACAGAGTTGGGCTAGCAATCTTTTTTTATTATAGACATGATTATTGATTGTCTCTATTTAACGTTTACAATAATAATTTTGCCGATTTTGGACTAAAAACTAAATCTTATAGGTAGCGCTTAAGGGGTTTTAATCCTTCTCCAATGACCTCTCTAGGTAATTCGTCTCCATGAGATTCTGCTATAAAAATAATAGTCTTTTGAGGGCCTCTGATGCTTATGTTGTGTAGGGAATCAGTGGGGCAACAAGATGTTGAGCGGCTATGTAGTTGCTGCCCATGCATATTCATGGACTGTTGATCTGCATTTAGATCTTGGTAACAGCCACCGTCTACTAATTTACAAATTAGGTTCATTTCTAAATGAATAGTAGAATTGTTGATTAGTGTTTCCAACTTAAGTTAATAGATCAAGCTTGCATCTTATCTATTTGCTCATGCTCTATTTTGAGTGGGATAAGGATGTGGCGCGATTAGTTTTCGTATGTTTCTAATAGTGGTTAATTTGTGTTTTTATTTCATTTTTGCAAATACCATTAGTTTTTGATAGATAATTTCATCGCCAACAATTCTATTTTAAAAAAAATAAGGGTTGTTTATGACTTGTAAAAAAGGGGCGATATGAGTTCATCTTTCAACTTTAATTCCGAATACTCACGATTAATTTCTGACGTTGATAAGATTTTATCCGATGATAAGGCTAATTCCGATATAGACCTAAAAGATATATACGAACGTTCAAAGCAGCTATCAGAGAATAGCTCAACCTTTGATGATAGTCTACGACTTAAGATGCTAGGTGAAAAAATTTTAATAGTCATATCTGTAGCAAGTCCAACAGAAGACTCTGTAATTACAAAAACATTTAAGGTCTTCGGTAAAACCTTAAACACAACCCAAGAAATACTTGATGAATGCAAGGATCTGTGTAGTGGTTTTGTGTGTTCAGAGGAGGATTTTAAAAAATATTTCTCTTTGTTGCATGGTGATGTATTTATTAAAAACACCGATCTAGAAGGATCGTTTATAAGTAAAAATATAAAACAACTTTTATTGTTTTTTGGTAATAAAAAAGAGTATAAATCACAAAAAAAATATCTGCAAAAAACTGCAGACCTAATTAATATTTCAAGAGAAGAGCTTAACTCTCAAATAAGCTCTCTTTGTAAGGGAGAGACTTTACTTTTGCTTGGAGGATGGAGCGGCTCTGGAACGCAGAGCGGTCATGCTGTCATTTATGAGCTTAGTAAAAACAATAAAGGTAATTTCGATATAAAAATTATTAATACCGGCGATGGGCTTGAATTTCACGCAGGTATTGAATATAAAAAGGATAATTCGAAAAAAACATTATCTTGCCCTTTTATCGCTTATAAGGACGTGCCTGCTGGGTTTCTGGGTTTTGATGAAACAAAGGGTAGTTATCAGCTTGTTGAAAACTTGTGGATCCTAAATAACCATGAACATTATGAGCCTAAGAATAAAGCCTATGAGCAACTAGCGGTTCTCGAGCCTTTCAGGGATAGGTCTTTAGAGAGTGATTTTTCCTCTTATATTACTCCACAACGAAGTGGAACATGTTCGATGAAGTGTTTGCTAGCATCACTTAAGGGGAGATTTAATAGTGTTGAAGAGTATAAGATTTTCAAAGCTGAGCTTAAGTATGACAGTCTTGTTAAGTTTTATCACATACTAACACAAACTAAGAAACCCTTAGAAGTTGAGGATAAAGCAATCTTTAATGATGCTTGTAAAAAACTACTTCTATCTATAGCTAAGCTGAGAAACAACAACACCATATCACACGAAATCGTAGAGCAGCTTTCACGGAGCATTATCGGAATGCAAGAGACAGTTGCTTTTCGTAAAGTTGCAA
>VGMB01000272.1 GCA_016866585.1 Chlamydiota bacterium | reverse complement strand
ATCTAATATTCTGCAGAGTGCTCGTTCATTAGTGGTCGCATTTTGTCCATATGCGCTAAGCGCACTAAAACAACAGAGAGAAGTGAAGGCTAAAAATTTGGATGACAACTTTCTGTCCATACATTTTCCTTACATGTTATTGCTTGTGATGAGAGTTATATATGTCATAAAAAAATATTATATACATGTTTTTTCTTGTCTTGTTTTAGAAAAAAGTTTGCATAAACTCTTGGATATGCATATTGAGGTTAGGTTCTATTTGTCTAATTAGATATGGAGGTGCAAGGTGAAATTTAAATTCATTACCCCTAACCACGCATACTACCAAGATGAGCTCATGCTGCGCTGGGAGGTTCTTCGTAAGCCTCAAGGTTTGCCGCCGGGATCTGAGGCTGTGCCAGATGAAAAAGAATGCATCCATCTTCTTGTTATGGACCATAGTAAAATTCTAGGGTGTCTGCTTTTTCATCCAGAAACAGAAACCTCGGGCAGGCTTCTTCAGATGGCAATCAGTGAGGAGGCAAGAGGTCATGGATTTGCAAGAAAGCTGCTTCACGCCCTTGAGATAGAACTCATTAAAAGGGGTGTATCGGATATGTATGTCCAGGCAAGAGAAGATCTTCAAGATTTTTATCATAGCCTTGGCTTTCATTATACCAATGACGAAGTAAGTCAGGGCCAAATGAGAAAGACAATTGATGCAGCTGCGCTCAAGTCTGCTTAATGTGTAGGATATAACAACATGCAAGAACAAGCTAAGCCCTATACATTTTTTTCTGCCTTCGTCGCAGCTTTAGGAGCTTTTTCGTTTGGGTTTCAAACTGCTGTAATTTCGGGTGTCCTTCCTTTTGCAACTAAAGAGTTTTTGCTCGTCAATACAAAACAAGGCTTCCTGGTCAGCTCCATACTCATGGGTGCAATTATTGGTGTGTTTCTTTGCGGATACATATCCGACACTCTTGGAAGGAAGCGCTCGCTACAGCTGCAGGCTCTGCTTTTTATTGCCGGTACCATTATATGTTTTACAAGCAGCTCTTTTTTTCTCCTTGTAATCGGTCGTGTTATATCGGGTCTCGCTCTTGGACTTGCTTCAGCTCTTGTTCCTCTTTATCTTTCTGAGATATCACCAGCATCATGTAGAGGTAGGATGGTTGCTCTAAACCAGCTTTTTCTCTCTTTAGGTGTACTAGCTGCGTATACAGTTAACTATTTACTCACCGATATGGGGTCATGGAGGGGGATGATTGCCGCAGGTCTCGCTCCCTGCTTACTACAGCTCTTCCTTTTATTTTTTATGGAAGAGAGTCCATTTTGGCTTCTATCAAAAGGATGCAAGCAAAAGGCAATTAATGTTTTTCAAAAACTGCGTCGTGATACCTTGTGGTTGGAATCTATAGATCAAGTGCAAGGAGTAGATCCTGCAAAAAAACAAGTAAGTCTTTTTAAGGTGATACAAAATAAAAAGATCTTGCTGGCCATCATTTTGGGTGTGGTCTTAAATATGTTTCAGCAAATTACGGGGATCAATGCTGTTTTGTTTTACTCCCCGAAGATTTTTTCGAATATGGGGTTTTCGTCTCTTAAAGATACCATTGAAGCATCCATAGGTATTGGTGTTATTAACCTTGTATGTACTCTTGTTGCAGCTCTCATAATTGATAAAGCAGGCAGGCGCAAGCTGCTCATTGCAAGCCTTTGTGGTATGTTCTTCTTTCTTCAATTGATGATCGTTTCTCTTTATTTCTTTTCATCCAAAGGATCTGTTATAAGCCTGTCGTGTATTTTAGGTTATGTTGGTTTTTTTGCCATTGGTCTTGGTCCTGTTTGCTTTATTCTTATATCCGAAATGTACCCACTTGCCATAAGAGGCAGGGCTATGAGCATCGCAATATTTAGCAACTGGTCTTTTAACTATCTAGTTTCGTTTTCTTTTCCTTTACTTGTTGACCTAATCGGTGTCGCTGGTGTATTTCAACTGTTTGCTGTGCTAATTATCGTAGCTTTATTTTTTGTCTACCGGTTTTTGCCAGAGACGAAAGGGAAGTCCCTGACTCAGATTGAATCTGAATTGCAATAGTTTTTCTTTAAAAAAAGTTGCGATGTTGAGTACTCTTTTAAACCTAAAAACAAGTTGATGGAGGTAAAATGTCACGCGAGAGTATAGAAAAAATCCTAGGTGAAAAGTCTAAAGATCTTTTAGAACACCTTTGTAAAACTATCCCTAAAGAAAGTTTGCATTTACCAGGTCCCGATTTCGTTGACCGGATATTCTCTCCATCTGATAGAAGTCCTCGCGTCCTACGTAGCCTTCATGCCCTCTACAATACAGGAAGACTCTCTGGCACCGGATACCTGTCTATACTGCCTGTGGACCAGGGGATAGAGCACTCGGCAGGAGCTTCATTTGCTAAGAACCCTATGTATTTTGACTCGGAAAATATTGTTAAGCTTGCCATCGAAGGAGGCTGTAATGCCGTAGCATCAACACTTGGTGTATTGTCAAGTGTTGCTAGAAAGTATGCGCATAAGATCCCTTTCATGCTCAAGATCAATCATAATGAGCTCTTAAGCTACCCTAATAAGTTTGATCAG
>VGMB01000271.1 GCA_016866585.1 Chlamydiota bacterium | reverse complement strand
TAGCACAAAAAGCAATAAGGTATGAAGTTACTGCTGGAAGCTTAACATTAACAAATGTGTCCTTCGCTGCAGGTAAACATTACTTTCAAGCTAATCCAGGTGGAACCCTTGATATGGCACAGGTTCAATTTAGCTCTGGAGCATCTACCCCAAGGATCGCTGCAAGCGGCGTTGATGCTGTTGTTAAAATTGGATCAGAGTTAAGTGTTTTCACCCCTAATAACATCAGAAATAGACCTGTATTTTTTATAAAAAATGGAGGTGAAATTGCCTTTACTGATAATTTTAATGTGGAAAATTACATTCAATCGGGAACGTCTTCATTAATTCTTGAAATGCTTAAAGGAAAAAGCACAGGCTTAGCTAATAATCTAGGTAGAATCAATATAGGATACGGTAAAACAGTTTCTCTTGGAAAGATCTCTATAGAGCTTCCCGCAACAGGCAAGGGCCCTCTGACATTATCTAAAACAGGTTTAGGTGATTTATATATAAACGGTGTTGATATTATAGATTATGATAGGAAAAGCTTTAATAAGGTTTTATCTCAGGCTTTTGCAGTTTATTCAACTTCACCCAGTAACCACTCAGGCAACTTGCTTTCATTTGCACTGAGAAATGGTCTAATTGATAAAAAAAACGCATCAAATACGTTAGAAGTTCTAAACGAAGCCATAGCTTGTAATATCATCAAAACAGCGTATAATTTAACATTGATTGATGATGCTCGTGAGATAGTTTTTGATGGTGAATTTGACTGTGACTCAGAGTTTGTTGTTAATAAATTGCGAGATGCAACCCTTCTTACCAGACAAAATCAAACTGATTTAGCAACGATAGTCGGACAAAAGCCTTACCTTTCGGAGCATCAAGTAGCACGCGCTTTTGATCGCTTACAACAACATGACTATATAGCTGCAAGATTGTCAGGGGAATTAGCTTTAGCTAACGGAAGTACGTTGTTGACTTTGGGTAATTTTGTCGGTTCAGATAACATAGGATTTTCCATGAAACCGGGTTCTTATCTGATTGCTACTTCCGATGTAATGCTTAATGGTTCATCTGAAATAGTTCGAGCAACTATTTTATCTACCTCAGGGAATGTCTATTTAAGAGGTAATTTAATGGAGCATAGGTTCATCGGTGCACAGATCGATCCTTTATCCCATGTAATCCTTTATGAAAATGGAAGAATAGCATCTTCAGGATCCGTATTTGATAGTGATGTAGAAATATCTCCAAATGCAATCTTTCTATCAGGTACTGATGGCCGCGGATCTTTAGCTACAAAAGCTCAAGGTATTGCTGCGGTTAACTCGTTCACAAACCTTATCACTGGCGACTTTACCCTTCGGGATAATTCCAAACTTGCATTACTTGTTAAATCTGATGGATCTTCTGAAGGCGTTGATGTTAATGGCTCTCTTATTATTGGTGATGGTGTGAAAGCATTATTACTTCCAGCAGATGGATGCTTTTCTAAAAAAATCAAAACAGCAATACTTGTAAAAGCTGCATCAGTAACAGGTAGCTTCGATGGTGCGATATCGTCATCAGATCTTCTTAAAGTACAGCTTGTAAAAAATGATATTTCGGGGGGAGGTACACAGTATAGTATCAACTTCCAACGTATGGATCTAACAGAAATTGCAGCTTTAAGAGATGTCGTGCCGGCTAAGATGTTAATAGCTATGGATAATCTCTTAGACAGAGCTGCGGATTCTCCTGCTCTATACTCTAAGCTTGCAAAACTAAAGCTTTTATCATCTTTTGATGTTCTTGGTGTTATCCAAGGTGTTCAGCCATCACAACTTAAGGCTCTTGCTATGTCTCAAGAGAACAATGCTGTGAACGTAAGAAACACACTATCTATACGCTTCCAAAGGGAGCTCGACGCCATGCACTGTGCTTCAAGTGCAACTCCATCAGGAAAATGTGATGTTAAAGCAAAACCTGTCCACGTGTGGGCAACAGGCTTTGGCGATAACATGTACCAAGGTCAAGTATCTGACTATGGATATGGCTTCCAGAACAACATGGGCGGCTTCAGCGCCGGCGTTGATTACCACTTCGCTGACGTTCTCTATGCTGGTGCTCTCGGTGCTTACACAAGCTCTGATATCGA
This sequence comes from Chlamydiota bacterium, assembly GCA_016866585.1. Classification (GTDB taxonomy): domain Bacteria; phylum Chlamydiota; class Chlamydiia; order Chlamydiales; family Rhabdochlamydiaceae; genus VGMB01. The sequence continues at coordinate 473 of VGMB01000271.1, read as the reverse complement.
CTGGTTAAATGGATATGGATCAGGTGACATCACTACTGGATATGCTGGTGTGTATATGTCAGCTATCAGCAAGATGTACTGGGGAACTATTGCTGTCCTTGGCGGATGGAGTGATTACAGCTCGGATAGGAACTTCTTCTTACAAAACAATAGACTTAACTTCTCTAACAGCCACAACGGATCTCAGATCTTATCACACGCTGACACAGGGATAAACCTTGGTTTCAAAGGATTTACAATTAGACCGTTCGATTCATTTGACTATATTTCTCAAACAGAAAATAGTTTCCATGAAAAGGGTAATGGTACTTTTAATCTAGAAATCGATGACCAGACTTCTATCATGATAAGAAACGAACTTGGTATCAACTTCGCAGGCTGCTTCTGTATAAAAGGTATGCAGTGGACCGTCTCCCCTAAGATCAGCTGGGTAAGAGAAGTTCGTGTGAAAGGAAAAACTATCAATGCTGAAT
>VGMB01000270.1 GCA_016866585.1 Chlamydiota bacterium | reverse complement strand
AAGATAGCCCACAAACGATCGAACGCTTGAGAGACAGCCACGACTTAGTCATGACTTTATGAAAAAGATTTCTATTAAAAAAGAAAAGAAGGACGGTAAAAACCCTTAAAACACTAAAGGCGATCCATATGAGATTCAGAGATAAAAGAAGAACAAAAAACAGGCGCATACATACGATCGATACAAAACGATCCCTAGACAGGGAGTGAGCCTTCACTTTTTGCTCAAGAGAAATGCTCGGCTCAGCCATCTCTTCTGCAAAGATTGGATCTTTCATCTCTATGTCGTTTTCTGATTTAAATATGTCATACACAGCCATTACGGGCCCTATTTTTTGTGCTTTATTTTGTTATAACCATTCAACGCAGCTATACGATACCCTTCTGCGTATGTCGGGTAGTTAAAAACCTGATCTATGAAATAATCGATCTTCGCATTAAAACTCATAGCAACCTGTCCAATATGGATAAGCTCCGTAGCAGCTCTTCCTATAATATGTATGCCTAAGATCTCAAGCGTATCGGCATGGAACAAGATTTTAAACATACCAGGATCATTTCCGACAATAAGATTACGCGCTATCTCATAATAATAGGCCCTGCCTATCTCGTATCTGAATCCCAAATCTTTAAGCTCCCCTTCAGTATAGCCGCATGAGGAGATTTCTGGAATGGTATAAATTCCGATGGGATAAAACGTAGGGAAATGGTGAGTCTGTATGCCGAAAGCGTGGCGAGCAGCAAGCCTGCCCTGCTCCATGCTAGTGGCTGCAAGGGATGGAGGACCAATGACATCGCCTGCAGCATAAATATTGGGAGTTGCAGTCTGAAAAAGAGCGTTGACGGGAATATACCCACTTTTATCTTTGCAAAGCGAGGCATTTTCAATCTTCATATCATCTACATTAGCCTCTCTGCCTAGGGCATAGAGAAGCATCTCGGCTTGATGAGTACTACCATCTTTACAGCGCACCTCAACATGATCTCCAATTTTTTCGATCCTTTCAGGCTCAAGGTTGCCAAGCACTTTAAGGCCGATGCCACTTAATGCCTTTTGAAGATGAAGTCCTATCTCTGAGTCAAGTAAAGGAAGAATATGGTCTCTTTTATCGATGACAGTTACCTCAGTACCTAAAGCGGCAAAGAAGCTCGCGTACTCTGCACCGATGATACCCCCTCCTAGTACGATCATAGTCTTTGGAACATGATCTATAGATAGTAGGCGGGTGGAGTCTAACACCTTTTCCTTATCAAAGGGGACATTGATCGGATTTCTAGGTTTAGACCCGGTAGCAATCAAACAATAATCGAAAGTAATTTTTTTATTTACCACCCCGGAAGAGTCCAGAATATAGATGGTGTGAGGCGAGCCAAACTGCGCTGTACCATGTACAAGTTGAATTTTATTTTTTTCAAACTGACGAAGCAAAGAGGCCCTTTGCTCCTCTAGCACCTTATTAAGCCTGTAGTTCAAATCGTTAATAGATACTTTGCGGATAGCATCAGATTGCCCATAAAAACTTCTTTTATAGAAGTCTGTCAGGTCGATGATAGCTTCTCGTAGAGATTTGGATGGTATGGTTCCCGAATTCAAAGAGGCACCACCAATGTTGACATCTTTTTCGCAGACGACAACAGATTTGCCAAGCTTTGCGGCCTGTATTGCAGCTTTTTGTCCAGCAGGACCGGAACCTATAACAACTAAATCCGCTCGTATCAACTCCACACAGCCCCCGGGCAAGTAAAATTAAGTAAAATAATATTTTGATCGGAAATTTTTTATGCATAACACACGAGATAATGAGAGTCAACATAGTAAAAATAAGATTTGCTTTCCCCTTAAAATAAAGAGACTTGTCTTTTAAAAAAAGTCTAGTTTGCATATATTGTGTCGAAGAAATTAAGGTGTTTCAGCTCAGCTTGTAATATTGTTACATAAATATTCTTGTTCGATAAGGCCTAAGTTGCTACACTCTTGCGCTATCACTAACATATACGGAGTCCAAGTCATGTCAAAAGTTTGTCAAGTGACCGGCAAAAAACCCGTAACAGGGAACAGATACGCTATACGCGGTATAGCAAAAAAGAAAAAAGGTGTTGGTCTAAAAGTAACAGGAATCACACGTCGTAGATTTCTACCAAACCTAGTAAAGAAACGTTTTTGGTTTGCAGATGAAAACCGTTTTGTTACATTACGTCTTGCTGCATCAGCAATGAGAACAATAGACAAATTAGGTCTTTCTACTGTTATCAGAAAACTTCGTGCTGAAGGTCAAAAAATCTAAGGATAGAGCAGCACCTGATGCTGCTCTCCCCTATTCAAAAAAAACTCCTCTTTTACTTTTCCTGTTTTTCACGATATCTTCATTATTTTTAAGCTTTTTTTTATATCAGACGAAACAGCCATCAGAAAGCAAGCCACTTATATTTTACAGCAACGAGCTAGGCGATGACCTCAAGCTTACATTCTTACAAGCGATCCGATCCGCTAAAAAGTCTATATTCCTAATAATATATGGGTTAACTGACAAAGATATCATCGACACTCTTAATAAAAAAATAAATCAAGGTATCGAAGTGCGCATCTTTTACGATATACACGGATCAAAATAT
>VGMB01000269.1 GCA_016866585.1 Chlamydiota bacterium | reverse complement strand
ATTTTTCCAGCGTAAAGCCAATGATCGGCAGGGATGCCAAATTGATTACATGATCCAAACAAAGTTTGGAACCTGTTATCTATGCGAAATCAAATTTAACTCTCAGGAAATTACAAAAAGCGTCATCGACGAAGTTAAACAGAAAATTAAAAGCTTAGCTCTTCCTAAGAATATGTCAATAAGACCTGTTTTAATTCATGTAAATGGTGTTGATGAATCTGTATTGGAAAGTGATTTCTTTTCTTCAATTATCGACTTTAATGATCTTCTACACAAACACTGAGCTTAAATATGAAAAGATGGTTGATTCCCGATACTCGTTTCTCTCATAAAAAATATCATCAAATATGCTGGCCGTCCTTAAACGAGAGTCGAGGAAATGAATAAAAGCCTCTTCGACAACTGGAATCTATCGTTGAAGCAGAAGATCAGGTAGTGTTTAAAGAAGTGACACACTTGTTTAAACACTACCCATTGTGGTGGTCTTAAGCTTTACCCATAAAAAAAGCCGGAAGGACCAAAAACCTTAAAAATTTCATCTTAAGGCTTTTGAATTTGAATGCGAATGCTCGAGGGATCAATTCGTACCATTTCCCAAATTCCTATGCATATCAAAATCCCCCGCCATCAAACTTTCTCTATGTATGAAGCTTTAGCTCCAAAGACCCAGGACTAAAAGCTCTTGGAATAAAAAATAAGGAAATAACTGCAAGATTGAAAATTCACAAAAAGATAGTAGGTAAGGCCTTTCTTTAAAACTTTATATCCAGCCAAATCTATCTAGACAGAAAAGATTTGGCTGGATATGTTTATCTCATAAATAGCCAAATCTAGAGAAGTTAAATGACCCAAGAGAAAATATTCGGAAGAGAAGCCGAAATAAAGATATTAGACAATCTATGGAAATCTTCAGAAGCTGAATTTTTAGCCATCTATGGACGTCGTCGAGTCGGAAAAACCTATTTAATCAGAGAATATTTTTCGAACAAAAAATGTATATATTTTGAAATCACAGGACAAAAAGATGGAAGCCTAAAACAACAGCTAGAAAATTTCATCAAAATTTTCTCCAAAATTTTCGCTAATGATTTACCTCTTCGTACTCCATTAAATTGGAAAAATGCCTTTGAATTGTTAACAAAAGAAATCGAAAAAATTTCCAAGTCTCAAAATATTATTATTTTTTTTGATGAACTACCTTGGCTTGCAACTAAAAGATCAGGAATGCTTCAAGCTTTAGATTACTATTGGAATAGGTTTTGGAGCCGTTATTCTAATTTGACCTTCGTTGTTTGTGGATCTGCTGCATCCTGGATGCTCGACAATCTCATTAATGCCAAAGGTGGTCTGCATAATCGATTAACTAAAACAATTTTGCTAAAACCTTACAATTTAAAAGGAGTTCAACAATTCCTCGCTTACCGTAATATTCACCTAAATCCTAAACAAATTCTAGATCATTATATGATATTTGGAGGAATTCCATATTATCTTAAACAAATAGAAAAAGGAAAATCTGCTCTACAAAACATTAACAAAGTCTGTTTTCAAACAGATGGGCTGCTCTATGATGAATTTGATCGATTATTTCGATCACTGTTTGCCAATGCTGAAGACAGCTTATTGATTATTAAAGCAATTTCTCAATTTCGATATGGTATTTCAAGAGAAGAACTTATTAAGTCAATAGGAATTAGTTCAGGAGGGACCTTAAACAAGAGGCTAGTAGAACTAGAATCCGCTGGCTTTATCCAAACTTATATTCCTTATGGACGTAAAATAAAAGACCACTACTATCGAGTGATTGATGAATACTGTTATTTTTATTTGAATTGGATAGAACCATTTAAAAAAAAGGGAATGTCTGGAGGTAAAGAATACTGGCAAACAAAAGGAAAAACCCAAGCAGCCGTTACTTGGGCTGGTTATGCTTTTGAAAATATTTGCTTTAAGCATATCGATCAGATTCGTCAAGCCTTGGATTTACAAGCCATCTCGAGTGAAATAGGTAGCTGGAAATTTAATCCCCCTAAAGGAAAAAAAGACTTAGGAGCACAAATCGATCTACTTTTCGATAGAGAAGATGGAATTATTACTTTATGTGAAATCAAGTATACGGAAAATCTATTTGTATTAGAAAAATCAGACGCCAAGAATATTATGAATAAAATTGAAGTCTTTGAATCACATGTAAAAACCAAAAAACAAACACTCATAGCCTTGATAACAACAAACGGCCTTAAGTCTAATATATGGTCAGAAGAATTGATCCAGAACGTTGTTACACTAGAAGATTTAATGAGGTTTTAAAAATTCCAAATGCTCCATAAGGTTTATGTTTTTAAAAGCTCTAAAAACTGATTTACTCACCTTACGCAACCAACTTCAAAAGATTGTAATTTCTTAATTCACCTTACGCAACTTTTTAAAGATTAGCTTTTAAAATTTTTATTTTACTGATTAAAATCCCTGTTCATTTTTTTTGAGGTTAACTAATGAACATGGGTCTTTTGGATATTTACTCTGATTACTTAATTTCACAAAATGGCTATGCAACTGCCACAGGTCTATCGAGCATGTTAGATGGTCAAATTAGCCATGATAAAATTACAAGA
>VGMB01000268.1 GCA_016866585.1 Chlamydiota bacterium | reverse complement strand
CATGTTTACTCATTGGTTGTACTAGTTCAGATGCTAAATTAATGAGCTTGGATTTAGAATATTTTTGTATTTCGGTTAGCGCCATTTGCTTAAAGTTGAAGTCAGAGGAAATAAAAAGTCCCGCTTGTCTTAGAGCTACTTCAAAAAGCTCGCCAATTTTAAAATTTTCATGAAAGTTATATTGTTCTCTCCATAAAGCAGGAATTGCAGTTGGCCCAATTTTAGTTTTACCGTCTACCGTTAATGTAAAATGGACTCCTAGAAAGGGGTATTTTAAATCAGGAACTGGATAAATATGTGTACGCAGTTTTTGTTTAGGGCTTCTTGAGTATAGGTAAAGTCCTTTAAAAGGCAATATTCTGTAATTTTTGGAAAAACCGTATTCTTTTGCAATTTTATCAGCGTAAAGACCAGCCGCATTAATGACATAATTAGTGTAAACTCTGCCTTGAGTAGTCTCTATGTGATCTGCTTTGTGATGTAGAAATGCGGTATTAAATAGAAAATGGACTCCTTCATTAATAGCGTCATTTTTTAGCGATGCAATAACTTCTGATGGATTTACAACGGATGTTGTTGGAGAAAAAAGAGCAAATTTATGAGTTTTTGCATTAGGCTCTATATGAAAAGCCTCATATTCTGTGACTTTTTTAAGATCAATAGCATTTTTATGACCGCGCTCAAGAAGAGTATCTAGTGTTTCTAGCTCAGCATCATTGCGAGCTACTACAAGCTTGCCGCAATTATTAATTTTGAGTTTTTTTTCATTACAATAATTTGTAAGACTGAGGTTTCCTTCTTTAGTGAATTTAGCCTTCAAGCTGCTGGGGGAATAGTAAAATCCAGCGTGAAGCACCCCACTATTTCTGGTGCTTGCATGTAAACCTCCATCTGACTCTTTTTCAATAATTACAATTTTTGCTTCGGGGTATGTTCTTTTTAACTTTCTAGCTACGCATATGCCTATGACGCCAGCTCCAATTATTGCAAAATCGTATTTAACATTCATATTTAGTCCATTCATTGAGAGGGTGTTTGTCATCGATTAAAATATTATAATAATGTAATACGCTCTAGTAGAAAGTTTAGAAAAAAATAGGAGTGTAGCAAAAAGAACTTAATCCTCAATGAAAAAGTTCCTTTATTAAATTCAATGTCGTGAATTTTTGAAATCAGACCACTTTTTTTCTACAAAGTTTTTATATTCAATAGCAAATCGTTCTTGGCTAAAGCTATCAGCTGTTTGCTTTATGTATAGTGGATCGAATGAATCTTCATTTTTTTCAAATTCCTGCACTGCTTTTATTAATGAGTCTACATCTTGCTCAGGGAATAAAATGCCTGTTTTGCTTTGATCGATGATTTCTGATGAGGCTCCTTTGCCAAAGGCAATCACGGGTGTGCCTGACGCCAAAGACTCTGCCATAACGATTCCAAAATCTTCTTCAGCAGCAAATACCATAGCCTTGGCTTCTGAAAGGAGCTTTCTTATTTCATCATTACTTCTATAGCCAAGAATCTCGATGTTTTTTGAGCTGTGGGTCTTCACTTTTGGCATCTCAGGGCCATCACCAATGATGATTAGCTTTTTATCCGGCATCTTTGAAAAGGCATGAGCGATCATATCAATTTTTTTGTACGGGACAAGCCTTGAGTATGTAATGTAGTAATCTTGCTTATTTTTGCTCGTGTAGAAACTTTGTGTGTCGACAGGTGGGTAGATGACTTCAGAGTCTCTTCCGTATACTTTTTTTATTCTTCTGGCCACATACTTTGAGTTGGCAATAAAATGGTCTACCCTATTGACAGAGGATAAATCCCATTTTCTCATGTAATGAAGGACCAGCTGAGCAATGAGCTTTTTAGGCCCCTTCACTTGACTCATGTGGAATGCATATAGATCCCAGGCGTATCGCATCGGAGTATGGCAATAGCAGATATGCAGCTGATTAGCGTGGGTTAAAACGCCCTTTGCTACAGCATGAGAGGAAGATAAAACCAGATCATAGGTACTTAGGTCGAATTGTTCTATGGCCAGAGGAAAGAAAGGAAGATAATTTCTATATACCTTAGAGGAAAGAGGAAGGTTTTGAATGAAAGATGTCTCAATGTCTCTACCTTCAAAAATTGTGTTTTTGAGCTTACTTTCGTTTTTTACTAGCGTAAATATTTTCGAAGGATAAAGGTCATACATTGATTCCAGAACTTTTTCTCCACCACCGTATCCTGATAACCAGTCGTGAACCAGAGCTGTTTTCATTTTATTTCCTATTAAATCAATTTTTATTGAGGGCTCTATTTTTTGGGCGCCATACTACTTTTTCAGAATAAAAATCGCAAGAAATTCGGAGATTTTAAATTGAGTTCCAAGAATTTAGCAATAGCTTGACTTATAACAGCTAGGATGGCAAAACCGTTTTCTGTTTAATAGCATAATACTAAAAACCACTAATGTTATTTACATATGAAGACTATTTGCGTTGACGCTAGAATGATTAATTTTTCTGGGATAGGTACCTACATAAGAAATTTGCTACCGATCCTAACAAAAAATACTAGTTATAAATATAGATTGCTCCTACCTGCAGATTATCAAGGAGCTCTTGAAACATTCCCAGGGTGTGA
>VGMB01000267.1 GCA_016866585.1 Chlamydiota bacterium | reverse complement strand
CTCCTTACAGTATCTGACCAAACATTGAGCATCCTCATATTGTTTAGTAATTCATTTTTCCCTGATATTGTTTCATTTCTTATAAAATAAACAAGAGCGGAGATCTTACCTTCTTTTGTTCTAGAATCATCAAGTGCAGTAGAAAAAGAAAATGAATTTCCCAAACGTTTTTTACAAAAGTCTGTCATCTGCTGTTGTAGAGAATTACTTAACAAAGAAAAATAACGCTGAGCCCTTTCATCCAATCCCTTTTCCATGTTATATATAAATTTGCCAAGGCACTCTTCTTCTTGAGATGATGGACAAGGCAGTCCAAGACGTTTCGACGCTTTTATATATTGAGAATCAAACCAATCGCAGAATATTTTTTTTACCGTTTTCTGCATATCATGGGAGTTAAGGATATCTGGATTACACAATAAAAAATCTGCGATCACCTCTGCTTTGAACTTTGCACTTCCCTTCTTTTCAAAGATATCTGGCTCAGAAACAGAGCCATATTGTGGATTGTTTTTATAAATATTAAAATGCGAAGACAATCTCGTTTTATGTTCTTCACTCAGCAAATTTAAAGCTTGTACTGCTTGGGACAGATCACTGTCAAGTAATCCAATTATCGCGTCAACGAGTTGTTTTTCAGGATGTATTGGTCTAATGTGTAATAGATTAGAAACCCTTGCCGTGAACTCTTGCAGGATCTGTGCTAAAGCAGAAGGTCTTTCTTCCACTCTTTGAAACACTTGACCTATAGCTTGAAAAAATACATCCATTCTATCAATGTCTTTATAATGATGTTCGGACCAATTACAATCACCAGTATTTTTGACACCAGCACAGCGATAAAAAGAACCAAAAAAATTATTGATGTTATCTACAGACTCTTGATCCAAAGTTTCAATAGCCAGCTCATGGATAGCACGCTTCAGATCTGAGCGAGGAGTACTAGCCACTGAGGAATGTAATTTTAGTGAATCGGAGGTTACTTTGATCCTAAAGGATGATGGCAGATGTGAAATGACCTTATCTTTAGAAATATTATTGTTAAGCTCAAAATAAGCATCGCGTAATTTTAATAAATCATTGTTTATCATCATAAAAAATAAATTAAAATAGAAATCCTGTTTAATTTTATAATAATTCAAAATTACCTGCAAATATAATTAATGCGAAACAAAATCAACTAATTAATAGAAGCCATATTCAATAAAATTCTATGTGCAAATATTATTTGACATTCTCCTTGAAGCATATACGGAGATCTTCCCTCTAAGGGGTCTCTAAGGCTTCTTACTGTGTCGATCACATCGAAAGGTCTCCCCTTCCCTGCTCGCGAGGAAAGATGAAGGACCGTCACCAGCTGACCTGTTCGTCCCACACCTGCCCTACAATGAATGACTACAGGGACATTTGGCGTGTCAAACTCATTAATCAAGTCTACTATTTTCAAAATAACTCCTTCATCACCTCGTGTGAAATCGTGCCAGTCCTCTGCCTTTATATGGCAAATACTTCTTTTCTCTCCCAAGCTATTTGAAATTGACAACTCTCTTCTGGTAATAAGCAGATCCTTTTGATGAATCGATGACGGGATCCTAAACACTTGCTTATCTACAAGCGCGATTGTATAGCTTGAAAAAGTTTTTGGATGAAGTTCATCATCGGGATAGTACATAAAAAAATCAGTCCCCGGCTCTCCGTTGATCATAGCAATACATGGCACATTATACTCCCAGATCATATGCCAAAATCGATCTACGGTATTACAAGGACTACTAGTATTACAGTCTGATGTTACAGGGGATTGCGTAAGTATGTACTTATTAAAAACAAGATTTGCATTGATATAGGTATTATCACTGAGTGTAAACCTAGTAGCATCATAAGGAAAAACTTCCCATTGATTTACGATTGTATTCTCAGGCTCTCTTCCTACAGCGGAGAAAGAGGAGTATTTTATTTTCTTTGTCCATGCATATAGATCTTCAATCCTGCGATATAAATCATCCTCATTAGGTATATATTCATACCGTAAATAATATGCTAATGACTCTACTTTTCTATTAGTTGAGTCGTTATGTTCTAGAAATGAAACAACACGATCTGAAGCTATGAACTTTTTGTATATAGCTAGTATCTTTTTTTGCACCGAAGCATCTAAAGCATCATAATGTTGAATTGAACTGGTTTGCCTTTTTTTTATCAAAGATAAAGCCAAATTTCCCACAACAAGCTCAACGGGAGTACAAAGTTTAGGAAATTTCAAGTCAAAATTCACTCGACGTGCAGGAAAAAGTTCTTCTTCAAAAATTTGTTCAACTTTTGAAACAAAAGAAACATCCTCAACTTGATCCCGATTAGAGATAATAAAATCTGCTATTACATTTGCCTTAAAAATAGAATTTCCCTGTACGACGCCTAAAATTTTTCCATATTCAAGTCTGTCTGGACTTCCAGACATCTTCCAATAATGGTGGTATAGAAGATTTTGTAATTTCTTATTTAATGCACCTACAGCCTCAACCCCTCTTATCTCATCATTTTCCGAAAAAGAAAAAAGAGCATTAAGTAATAACCTTTTATCTTCTGCTCTTGATAATTCAGGTAAAAATCTAGAGATTCCCGCATGTAAAGAATT
>VGMB01000266.1 GCA_016866585.1 Chlamydiota bacterium | reverse complement strand
TTCCGAATTATGACCCAATTTTAAGGACTTTAATGAAAATTAGCATAAAGCTGATAAGGCATATGACGGCGCTAAGCTGCTACAATAGTTACTAATTCGTTTGCCCATTTACACCTTGCAGAAACGATAAGAAAGAAGCACCCACAATTATCTGCTAAAAGAGCCCCTTTAATTAGGTCTCGGTTCTCTCTAACATGGCTTGAAAATTTATTAGGAACGACTCAAGTATTGAATTAAAAAACCTTAAAAACAGAAAATAGACAACTGAAAATAGTTGCGATTATTGCTGAAAGAGGTATGGTAAATATCCAAGCATATGCCATTTTCTTCATAACTTCCCAGCGGACCGACTTTATTCCATTTGCAGCTCCAACGCCCGTTACGCTACCGACTATCATGTGAGTAGAGCTAACAGGCATACCTAAGCAACTTGCAATTAAAATAACCACAGAAGCGCTCATCTCTGCAGCAAACCCTTGAACTGTTTCCAGCTTCGTTATTGAAAAACCAACAGTTTTAATAATCCTCACGCCTCCAGATGCAGTCCCCAATCCCATAACAATAGCGCAAGACATGACCACCCAAAAAGGAACAGTAGTACTAATAATCATATTAGATGCAAAAAGCCCAAGCGTAATAATACCCATGCTTTTTTGAGCATCATTAAGTCCATGAGCAAGGGCAACAATACTTGCTGATCCAATCTGAAAATTACCAAATAGTTTTAGGTAATTTTCTTTTCGCTTTTTTTCTAATATCTTTTGTAACGTCTTCATTAATAACAGTCCCATGCAATAGCCTATTACAGGAGAAAGAAGCATAGGAATGCCAACTTTGAAGATAACACCTTTCCAAATCACCTCAGAGGGACCCACACTCTGCCACGTAGCGCCAATGAGACCACCAACAAGGGCGTAGGATGAGCTGCTAGGGATACCGAAATACCATGTGATAAAGTTCCAAGCTATAGCACCAAGTAAAGCTGCGAGCACAGTGATCTGGGATATTGCAAGACTATCAACAAGACCTGAAGTAATAGTCTGAGCTACAGCGCTCACGTTGGTTGCCCCGATCGTATTAAGAACACAAGCAAGAACTATAGCAGACAACGGTTTTAAGACTTTTGTTGCAATAACGGTAGATACTACGTTGGCTGCATCATGAAATCCATTGGTATAGTCAAAAAGCAAACCAAAAACAACAATCAAAATAGCCAAAACGTATGGATCCATATATAAATAGACACCTTAATTACAGTTACCTTTCTAATAAAAAATAGGAAATATATAAGCAAGTAAAAGCGCATCTATTTGCACTATTACTTTCATTTCAATTCTATTCTCAATAATTTTAAGGATGAAGAATCTTCTACTAAAATAGCATCAAGAAAAGCGAGTTATATAAGAAAAAAAATTTAGAGAACTGTGAGATTCTGACTTCACATAGATAAAAATGAAATTTCAACCTGTAAATCACCCCCTTACAGGAAGCAGTAGTAAGATAATCACGGTTTATTTTTATCATGATGATGGACTTAAAAAGCAAAAAGCAGTAAATCACAATGTACAAGCGGAACATATAGAACAGGGGTAGCTTTAATGAAAAACGTAGTTAAAATGACAGCTTTAGCTTGCACACTGTGCGCAGCAAATATATTTAGCGCTACTATAGAAGAGCCATTAGCTAACACGTCCGATATACAAATTGTTATGATGAACCCAACACCAGAACCTGAAGAAGTAGAACTTAGAATCGTATACCCTTCTAATGGAGACATGAAAAATTCACTTCCTATACGTTTTGAAGCTCGTCTTGATGGTTACGTTGTAGGTACAGACAGTCAATTTGATCGAGCCAAACAGATTCGCAATGACTCAAATGGCCAAAGCGTACACGCAATCATTGATGATATGGACTACTTTGAGTCTTATGAAGCACTTTTTGATTCTCTTGACAACCATGACCTATATTACGATCAAAAGATTGATTTCAAGCCCCCTTTTAAATTAAAACCAGGTAAGCATTACATCCGGTTGTTTCCTGTTCGCTCATTTGGTGAGAGCTTAAAAGGGCCTCAGTGCTTTGATGCTATAGCATTTTACTACAAAACTAAAGAAGATACATTAGATGTTAATCTTTCAGGTCCTTATCTAACTTACAATGAACCCCAAGGAACATTCCCTGCAAACAAGCCAATTCTTTTAGATTTTTACATAAAAAACTGTGTTATGTCTGTAGATGGTTATAAGGTAAGACTAACAATTGACGGTAAAATTCAAAGAACACTGAGTTCTTGGAAACCTTACTATATTTACGGACTCAAAAAAGGTAAGCATAAGTTCAAACTGGAACTACTTGATCCATCAAATAAAGTTGTGCCAGGTTCATTTAATACTGCTGAAAAAACTATACTGGTAAAATAAATCGCTATACAAGCGCAGCTGCAAAGCTGCGCTTCATACATACTGCATTTTCTGTAGGATATGTGTAGTAGTCCTTCTTTATACCGCAAGCTATAAATCCCCACTTTTCATAAAGGCCTAATGCCCCTTGATTGGTTTCCCTAACCTCAAGTGTGATAGTTAGACCGTGATCGATACAATAGTTGGAAATTTTAAACATAAGCTCATCACCTATACC
>VGMB01000265.1 GCA_016866585.1 Chlamydiota bacterium | reverse complement strand
GTAATGTTTTAAAAAGAAGTTTGCCAGCTTTCAACTGAGAAGCCATTAGTTGCAGAGAAGCATTCTCAACTTGCATTCCACGAATGATATCAGCAGCAAGTCTTGCCTTTCTAGGCGGAACTCTCACATATTTTGTTATTGCTGTTGCTGTTTGCATACATTAACCTATTAATTTATTAGCTGTTTTGCTCTATTAATCTGACTTTTTATTTGCATGGCCTTTAAAAGTTCTAGTAGGTGAAAACTCACCTAACCTGTGTCCAACCATGTTTTCAGACACAAAAACAGAAATAAATTTTTTGCCGTTATGGACATCAAAAGTATGACCGATCATCTCTGGGAGAATCATGGATCTTCGTGACCAAGTTTTTATTGGCTTCTTAGTTCCTGTCTTATTTAATTTTTCCACTTTGTCTTGTAAATGATGTTCAACAAACGGACCTTTTCTTAACGATCTACCCATAGACTCCTCTATTTCCTACGATCTTTGATTATCCACTTAGTGGTTTTGCGCTTGGATCTTGTCTTATAACCTTTAGTATACATAGCCCATGGTGTTTGTGGTATGTAGCCATTGTGCTTACCTTCACCACCACCGTGTGGGTGATCAACAGGGTTCATCGCCGTACCGCGAACAGTAGGACGCACACCCTTCCATCTCATTCTTCCAGCTTTACCTTCAACGCGAAGATTTCTATCTTCATTTGAAAGCGCTCCAAAAGATGCTCTGCAATCTTCATTGATCATTCTGATCTCGCCAGATGGCATTCTAATAGTAGCATAACCACCACTCTTAGCCATTAACTGCGCTGAAAGACCAGCCGATCTAACTAATTTTCCACCTTTACCAGGCACTAATTCAATGTTATGAATAGTTGAACCGAGCGGCATAAATTTCAATTTCATGCTGCATCCTTTATCAAAAGGAGCTTCTTGTCCGGAAAGAACTGAATCGCCTTTTTTTAGTCCCTGAGGAGCTAGAATATATCTCTTTTCTCCATCAGCATAATTTAAAAGAGCAATAAATGCAGTTCTATTAGGATCGTATTCAACAGACGCTACTGTCGCTGGAATATTGTCCTTATCTCTTTTAAAATCGATCATTCTATAAAACTTTTTATGTCCACCACCTTTATGACGGCATGTGATATGACCGTGATGGTTACGACCACTTGTTACACACTTTCTAACCAGAAGAGATTTCTCTGGCTCAGGTGTCGCTCTTTTTGATGTTCCTACTCCGCGCGTTAGCTGGCGATTGCTATTTAAAACTAAATGTCTTGTGCTAGGAGTCACTGGACGAAATTTCTTTGTCATAGTTTATTATAACCCTTGATTCTGCTTAAACGTTATCGTCAATTGAGTCACCTGATTCTAAGGTAACAATCGCTTTTTTGAAAGCTGATTTAAACCCAATTCTTCCGCGAACTCTTCTTTCCTTCTGCTTAACGTTGATTGTATTTACAGATAGGACTTTAATCTTCTTATCAGCATATATCTCTTCGACAGCTTGAGCTATTTGATACTTGCTAGCTTTCTTATCGACTACAAACACGTACTTAGGATTCTGACATTTTTTAACGCTTGGGTTGTTTGAGTTAAACTGTAGTTGCTCAAGAACTCTTGCTTTTTCTGTAACGTGTCTATTTTTAATTACGTCAAAAGGATTTTTATTATTCATGGTTTACTTTTTTCCTCCGAGAAGCACCAACAGTTCATCACATGCTGTATCGAGTATTACGATCTCTTGGTGTAGAGCTAAATCGTAACCATTGACATTTGGCACATATCCGAAATCAGCTTTTTGTAAATTTCTTAGACTTAAAATTATGTTAGAATGCCTTTCTGAAGCAGAAATCACTCCATCATTCTGAGGAGTTGCTTGTAGTGCAGCATCCGCCAAGAAAAGAACTTTCTTTGAATCAAGCCCTCTGGCTTTAAGGAAGTCGCTGAGAACCCTTGTTTTAGGCTCGTTCAAAGATGCTACATCTAGAACATGCACTTTATCACCTGCAATCTTCTCTATAAGTAAATGTCTTATAGCTGCTTGCTTTTCTTTTCTATTAATTCTTACATGTTGATCATACTTCGGTCTTGGAGCATGAACTCTTCCCCCGCCCTTGTACTGAGGAGCACCAAGGTAACCTTGTCTTGCTCTTCCTGTACCTTTTTGTGGGTGAGGTTTTTGTCCTGAGTGACTTACTTCAGATCTTGATTTTGTGCTTGCAGACCATTGTCTAGCATTAGCTCTGATCGCCGTAATGTAGTCTTTGATTAACTGTGCGTTTACAGAAGATTCTAACATACCTTCTTCGATTTTCATCTCTCCGACCACAGAACCGTTTAGATTATATTTTTTTAGTACTGCCACGTCTCAACTCCTAACCTTTCTTTTTCTGACTCGAAGCGCTTTTCTTTTTCGCTTTCGCAATGTAAACCAGAGCTTCTCTTGCTCCTGGCACAGCACCCTCGACCAAAATCACTTGTTTTTCTTCGTCAACTTTTACTACTCTGAGATTTTGAACAGTCTGTCTTACACCGCCCATTCTTCCCGACTTCTTTTGACCAGGAAGGCAACGTCCGGGAGTAGATCTCATACCGCACGATCCTCCGTGTCTATGAAAGCCTGAACCGTGAGCAGCA
>VGMB01000264.1 GCA_016866585.1 Chlamydiota bacterium | reverse complement strand
ACACAGCACCAAGAGGATATCCTTGAAGACCTAAAACAACAACATGGTCTTGTTTTAGTAAAAAGAGAGGATTGGCATTTTGACCCCCAAGCGACAGTCAACTTTCTAGTACGCCACTTCAGACTACATAACCTGGATAGTTTTGGCATGAAGTCCATGACATGCGCTACATGCGCAGCAGGAGCTCTCTTAAGCTACATCCAGAACGAACTGAACCTATCCATAGATCACATAGCGACCGTGCAAAAAGAAATCCTTAGTAAGTACATGTCTTTGGACAGCGCCACGCAAAAGCACCTAGAGCTTGTAGAGTCGCTGCATGAAAAAAATAGCGGATCTACTCTCCTTTCCTTACTTGATGAGACGAGCACGGCCATGGGAGCTCGTATGCTGAGCCACTGGGTACTACACCCATTAAAAGAAGTTCCTGAGATAGAGCTGAGACAAGATGCAATAGAGTTCTTCCTAACATTCCCTATATGCCAGCCGCTAAAAGGGCACCTGGAACAGATCCGAGATATAGAGCGCCTCATAATGAAAATTGAAACAGGATTCTGTTCACCCAGAGACATACTAGGCCTAGGTCTATCATTAGACCAGATTCCAAAAGCCTCAGACCTTTTAAATGGTAAGGAACTACCTTCATATCTCAGCGAGCAGCTTCTTAAACTGTCTGATGTTAAGCCGATCGCAAATAAAATTAAAACATCGCTTGTAGAGGATCCTCCTTTGAAGCTTGGTGAAGGAAAGATCTTTACTACAGGATATAACGCAGAGCTTGATGAGCTTCGCACTATCCAAACAAACAGTAATGAATGGATGGCAAACTACCAAACAGAGTTAAGGGCTTTAAGTGGCATCAAGACTTTAAAAGTAGGTTATACAAAAGCCTTTGGATACTATATCGAAGTAAGCCGAGGACAAGCAGATAAAATCCCTGACGGATTCGAAAGAAGACAGACACTTGTGAACGCAGAAAGATTCGTTACTAAAGAGCTAAAAGAATTCGAATACAAAGTCCTTTCTGCTGAAGAAAGGATCAATCAATTAGAAAATGAACTATTCCTTGCATTAAGAAAAGACATCAGTAATCACGCGCCCGTGATACGAACGATCGCAACAGCGATTGCAAGTATTGATGTCATCTTATCTTTATCAATAGTGGCAAAAAAGAGAAATTACATCAGACCTTTGGTCGATGATAGCAATATATTCAGTGTTGAATCAGGAAGACACCCGGTCATAGAAGCTAGCCTTAAAAACGACACTTTCATTGCTAACGACGTATTCTTAGACGACAAAATGAACAAGCTATATGTCATCACAGGACCGAATATGGCGGGTAAGTCGACATATATGCGTCAAGTAGCTCTTCTTGCTATTTTAGCGCAAATGGGCAGCTTTGTGCCTGCTAAACAAGCACATATTGGCGTGATAGACAAAGTATTTACAAGGATAGGCGCCTCGGACAACCTTGCTAAAGGGCAATCGACTTTCATGGTGGAAATGACAGAAACAGCGCATATACTTCACAATGCGACATCAAAATCTCTTGTCATCCTAGATGAAATAGGACGCGGGACAAGTACGTATGATGGTATATCCATAGCTTGGGCTGTTGCCGAGTATCTACTGACTACACCCGGAAGAACACCCAAAACGCTTTTTGCAACCCATTATTATGAGATGATCGATCTTGAAGAAAAGATCCCTGGAGCCCTCAACTACAACATCGCAGTGCACGAATCAGAAAAAGGGATCATATTTTTACGTAAGATAGTCCGTGGTGGTACCGATAAAAGTTATGGTATACATGTAGCGCGTCTTGCAGGACTTCCTTCTCTTGTCATAAAAAAAGCAAAAGAAGTACTCAAGACACTTGAAGAAAAGTCTGGAAAGCAAGTGCAGAGCGGAAAAAAAGAAAAAGAGATCAATCAGCTAAGCTTGTTTTCTATGATGTCTCCCCAGGCAGAGCCTAAAGAGGCATTAACCGATATAATCTTATCGGATTTAGAGGACATTAATCCCGACACACTCTCACCGATGCAAGCACTGCAGAAGATCATAGAATGGAAATCTCAAGCTATGAACATCAATTAACGCATATCAGCTAATCGATTAGGTAAAAGATCTTCTATCACAATTTGATCTGTAAGCTGATTATTGAGAATTAAACGCTCGAGAGCATCTCTGACATCAACAGCAGAATTAATTGGAGCAGATGCAAAACATCTGATAATAAAAAGCTTACTTGAAAAAGTAAGACAATATTTCGATAGCAGATTTAAAATATGCGGGCCAGCCTGTATGAGATATGCTGGATCTGATATATTCAATACATGCACAAGCTGCCTAAACGAAGGTCCGTGGGCTATACCCCCCATTACTTTTTTGATTATAGGCATCAGCTCATATCTTGCCTGTGAAGGGATTATTGCTAATGAATTCAACACAAAAACACGCTCTTTGATTGAATATGGCGTTAAAAAATCTCGAATTTCATCTATATATTCATCGAAAGCATTTTCTAATAGCTTTGCACAAGCCCTAAGCAGTTCTATTCTATCCTCATCGATTGTCGCTTGCCACAAAAAACTATTAGACAGATCATAAAGGGCTTTCCTGTCTGAAGGATGCATCGAAT
>VGMB01000263.1 GCA_016866585.1 Chlamydiota bacterium | reverse complement strand
GTTCCCTCAACTTTTTGTCCATCAAAGAGATAATGCATACCTAAAAGCATTTTAAACAGCGGTTCATCTTTCACATACTGCAAAGAGATTTCATATAATCGGATAGCCCCTTTATGGTCTTCTCTAGCGCTCATTACAGAGGCTTGGTTGAAAAAAGCAAGTCCCACGACTTCTTTTATGTTTCTTCTTTGAAGATATTGCGTGTTTATCCCTAAGTATGTCTCGGTTGGAAGATGTATACCACGTGCGGTTGTTTCGATATTAATTAACTTGTTCCCGTTATTATATCGTAGATAAATATGCCCAGGTGGTGTGATGATCTCAAGATCAAGACCAAGCCTTTGTGCTAAACATATATATAGTGTTGATACCCCAAGACAGACACCAAGTCGGCTGTCCATGACAGATGGAAGGAAGGTATACATATCTATGTCTTTAGCATACAGCGAGTGAGGTGGAAAACGAAATTTCATCTCGTGGAAAATAAAATCATTGATCTCAGTGATAATCTCTTCAGGAGAGGGATACTTCTTTAGCTTCGCAAGGATTTGCAATGCCATGAGATCTAGAGTTGCTTCATATTCTTTAATTTTTTGTTTTTGATCACTATCTGATTCGAATTGATATATCAGTAGCGCTCTAGCTAAATCTACTTCTTCTGGTGGAAGATTAAGAACTTCTTCTTTTGTCCAAACATAGTTGCCATCAAGCTTTTTATGCTCAAGACGTGATGCAGCTTTATCTATCACTGAAAGCTGCTTCTCTGTTATCACAAGATCACTTTCTTTCCATTGCTTGTTTACAAGACCTATCATTGAGTAGACATCAAGATCAGGTAGGGTGAGTGATGTAGCTTCTACGCTATCATCACCAAAAAGAAGGCCACATGCTATCTTTAGTGCTTTTTTTCCCTCGGACGTTTCAGGGTAAAGCTCATAAAAAGCTAGTTGCTGTATCAAAGAGCGAGGGTGTATTGTCCTATGGAGAGATTCTAATGTCGATACATGTAAAGGCTCGTTATTCTGATCTGCTCTTTTTTTTGCAAAAGAATAAGTCGGCTGAAAAAATGTAAGAAGTAATAGCATTTGTAAGTAAAATTTCAAAATATCGCCCTATGCACTATTTGAATTAACAGTATCATGAAAGCTTCAATTAGAAAAGGGGCTAATATAAAATATTACCCCTTTGAGATAAAGATCGATAAGATGCTACTAGGCTCTACCGCCAAAGAATGAGCCAAATCTATTAGGTCTTTCTGTACTAGAAGAACCTTGTACTGGGGAATTTCTTCCAGAGGATACAGGGCTGTCAGCTTCCTCTGTTCTTTGGCATCGTACTGCATGTGCTGTGACGAAGTTCACTATCTGCGGGCATTGTCTATCAAATTCTCTCATGACCTTTTTAGCAACTTGACCTACTGCGCTTCCTATCACTCCTGCCATGATCCATGTAATAGGACCAAGTACGAAAGAACTTATAGATGCAATCGGTAGCCATATCGGTGTCAGGATTAATGCTCCAAGGATTGCTACTGCAAGGGGCGCTACTTTTGTCAAAGTCTCTCTCATTCTTGCAAATTCATCAGGATTTTCGCTTGATACTTCCTGAGAATATTGGTTCATTATAATAATTTTATCAGGGGAGATGGGGATGTTAACTGTATGGTTTATGTACGGGATATTAAATGGTATTCCTGCTGGAGAAATTGAGCTCACTGTTAACCTCTTTGTTTTAAGATTTCTTAAAGGCTGAAGAGATTAGAAACAATTTAAGATTTTGTAAAGTAAAAGAAGCTTATTTCTTCAAAATAAATGAAAAAAATTCTTTTAATTCGACATTGTTAATAATTTTTTTTATGCAAGTTTTGAATCTATAGGTCCAATTAGTATCTAATATCTTTCCGGGTATATTTATCCTATCTTGATCTATATCTTCCCAGCTAAGCTCAGGAACCAAACTTAAGTACTCTTGCAGTAAGTTAATGTGGAATAGACTCGATGTGTTGTGGCTATCTCTTAATATAGATAGACGCTGCTGCTGTGAAATCTCTTTTTCATATTCCCAGTCTTTATATTTGCAGTAAGGGCTGACTTCCTCAGGAAAGTCCCTCCACCACTGAGCCAGCGTCGGTGAGTCGTGTGTGGATATTGTTGTCATACTTAAGCGGGGATACTCGTTGATGGGAATAACACTCTCATCTGTTCCATAGTTTCTCTCCCATCGCATAACCTTTGTACCACATATGCCCAGATCTGTAAGCACAGGACCCACACAAGATGGTACAACTCCCAAATCCTCAGCAATTGGTAGCATAGTTGTTAAAGAAATTATTTTATTTAGGTGGCTCCTGCCGTGTTCTTCCCATACGGTTTCATTTGAAGGAGTGAACCTTCCCAGTTTTGGGTCGCAGTCCTTGAGAACAGACCATATCCTGAAAAATCCCAAAACATGGTCTATGCGAAAAACATCATAAAAATGGTGGGCATACTCCATCCGTTGCTTCCAGAAGTAGTAATCCTGCTTTTTCACAACATGCCAGTTGAAAAGGGGAAATCCCCAGTTCTGCCCTTCGGGGTTATATTTATCAGGAGGTGCTCCAGCCCTAAAATCTAGAATGAAATTGTCAGGATAATACCATACGTCGACA
>VGMB01000262.1 GCA_016866585.1 Chlamydiota bacterium | reverse complement strand
TAGATAGCATCGGCCAGAACAATCGCCGTAGTAGTACCATCACCTGCTACGTCCGAAGTCTTTGAAGAGGCTTCTTTAACTAGCTGAGCTCCGATATTTTCAAACTTATCCTTTAAAGCAATTTCTTTTGCTACTGTGACTCCATCTTTTGTTGAAAGTGGAGTGCCGAATCCTCTATTAATAACAACATTTCGACCTTTAGGACCAAGCGTAACGATGACAGCCTTGGAAAGAGTCTTAACACCTCTAAGAATCGACTTTAGAGCTTCTTCATTGAATTGTAACATTTTTGCCATAGGTTGTATGACTCCTCAATTTGTTTATGATTATCTTTTTAGCAAAGTACGCCAAGAATGTCTTCTTCAGACATAATAAGATACTCTTCGTCTTGGCTAGCTGTTTTCACTTGTGTTCCAGCGTAAGAGGAGAATAGAACTGTATCACCAACGTGCACATTCATTTTTTTTAAAGAACCATTTTCATCCATTTTACCAGGTCCAACAGCAACTACATCTCCTTGCTTTGGCTTTTCCTGTGCGGAATCTGGAAGGATAATCCCTCCTCTTGTTGTTTTCGCTTGTGAACGTCTTACAAGAACTCTGTTTCCGAGAGGTTTAATGTGCTCAGCAGACATAATTTTCTCCTGTATATTAGGGTTGATTTTGAAAGGAAAATATTATGTTTTTACAAGCTTTTTTGTCAATAAACCCAACGCTCTTTTTAGCAGACTGCGAAGAGGATTGCTAAAACTAGTAGAGTAAATATTTTTTTCTTTTTTCCTGAAATAACTCTCTTTCTGTTTTTTCGAACTGAATAAGTTTCCAAGCGATATATTTTTCTCTGACAAGCACATCAAGCATAGCATCATTACCACAAGCTTTGCAAAAGTGAGCTTTACGGACACTATCCAGCTTATCTAAAGCCTCATTAACCTGCTTCGGATACATCGTTTTAAGGACACCTAAAATGAGGTATTGAACGGTCAAAGGTCTAAAAGCTTGCTTGTTTGTCACAGTAATTAGAACACCTTCGCACGGTTTGGAGGCAAAAAGTCCAAAATGGGGGCGAAAATGGAAGGGAACGAACTTAACGCCAGATAGTTTTTGTTGGTTCAAAGCCTTTGCAAAATTTTCTGCATTAATCCAGGGAGCACCAACAATTTTAAAGGGAAGCGTGTAGCCTATACCAATACTAACAAGACTGAGAGAGCCTATAATTCCTGTTGTAGCATAAAATATTGGGGAATCTGCTTCGGGAATATAAGGGCTAGTGGGAACCCATGGCAGATGGGTATCCTTAAAAAACATATCCCGCTTCCAGCCTTTCATAGGAACAATCCGAAGATCACATCCTATTTTGTATTCATGATTAAAAAAACTAGACAACTCTCCAATAGTCATGCCATGGCAGTAAGGGACATTGATATAACCGATAAAAGACCTCCATTTTTCCTGGAGCATAGGCCCGTCAACAATAAGACCTCCCATAGGGTTAGGCCTATCTAACACGATGACTGGAATATTTTTTTTAGCAGCTTCTTCCATTACTAAAAATAATGTCGATATAAAAGTATAAGAACGTGAACCTACATCTTGAATGTCGTAGACCAGCACATCAAGATCCTCTAGCATCTTAGCTGTTGGTCTTCTTGTTTTGCCATACAGGCTATACACAGGAATGCCCTTGAAATTTGGAATATCTTCACAAGCCTGATCTGCGTAGGCCTCACCCCTAAAACCGTGTTCTGGGGCAAATATAGCAGCCAACTTAAATCCTTCTTTATTGTTTATAAAGGCTTCATACGTAGGAACAAGGTCTGAATTGACTCCCGTATGGTTTGTAATTAATCCTATTTTTTTCCCTTTTAATTTAGAGGCGTAACCATCCCGAAAAAAAATATCAACACCCAAATCAACGGTTTTAGAAAAACAAAGAAGGGTGCAAATAGAAAAGAAGTTCAATAAAAATAGAAACTTACGCATGTAAACACCTCCCTAAATAAAGAAATGACATTAATAACTCAAAAATAAAACACAATAAACTCTTTGTGTAAACAAATCATTTATGATATTAAAAAAAATAATTGATATCAATTTGGAGTACTCCATATGACACTGGTTAAACAAACCGAATCTATTCCCATGAAAAGGGCTTTTGAAATAATAGATCATGCTAGGGGAAAGAGCAGCAACTTAGGCGAAAAAGAAAAAATCGCTATAGAGCTAGCTTCATGTATGTTAGAGGAAGCTAACCGCACCCAAACACATTGTGAAAGAAAGAACCAAGAGCAACTAGCCAGAATGATGAAAGACCCCAGAGGAAAAGCCTTCACCACATGCATGACAGACCAAGGGTTTCGTAGTCATTCTCCTGTTAGGGTTGCAAACCAAATTAATTATCTAATAGATAAGTTCGGAATACCAAGATACTTCAATACATTTAAAAGAATGCAGCTTGCTGCTTTTAGAACCCTTTCGCCAGTAATTGCTCATATATTAGTACCCATAGTTACATATGCTCTAAGAAAGGAAACCGCCTCAGTAATTCTGCCAGGAGAACAGCATGCACTTTCCGAGCATATGAAATTGCGTAGAGAACAAGGCGTGCGTATCAATCTAAACCATCTCGGTGAAGCTATCCTCGGTGAAGAAGAAGCT
>VGMB01000261.1 GCA_016866585.1 Chlamydiota bacterium | reverse complement strand
TAATTCCAATAGAGATGGGTCATACTCTAATGCAGCACTATATATAGCCTCTGACGGTAAAAATAAAATCACTAGCTCTGGCGAGGGTTGAAAATGTTGCCAATAACTTTTTTTACTCAAATTACTTAAATGCTGCCTAAGTTGACGAGCATGATCTTTTAAACGTACAGACTTTAGCTCATCATCATTTGTAACAGAAGCATCCAAATAAGCATCCAACGGCACTTTTGCATCTACTATAACCTGCCTACCTCCAGGCAACTTAATCAACAAATCCGGTCGAACTACCACATCTCCTATATCTTTAGACTGCTGTTCAAAAAAATCACAATGATTGATCATACCTGCTAATTCAACTACTCTACGCAGTTGAATCTCTCCCCATCTTCCTCTACCAATAGGAGTTCTCAAAGCCTTGACGAGCATTGATGTTTCTGTTCTTAAGTGCTTTTCAGAATCTACAAGAAGACGCAAATGCTCTTTTAAGGCTTCCTGATCACCTTTTCTTTCTTTCTCTAAAGATTTCATCTCGGAATCAATTTTCGTAAGAGCCTCTTTGACCGGAGCTACAGCCTCGAGCATGGAAAGCTGTCTTTTTTCAAGCTCCGCTTTAGCCCCTTCCTGGTATTTTTCTAATGTTGATTTAGCTAGCTCTAAAAATGACTGACTATTTTTTTCCAGAGCCTCGAAAGATAAAGACCTAAATGAGTCAAGAGAAGACTCTTGAGCCTTCGTTAAAAAATTAATTTTTTCTTGCGATGAAGCATACTTTATTTCCAGTTGTATGCACTCGAATGTTTTTTCCTTAAGGTCATTTTCTAACCTATCCAAGCGATCTGCTTTTTCTTGAATAAAAGCCAATTTCAATTGCAAATCTTTATATTTTTTTTGAAAAAGAAGGTAGGATACTAAAACTATAGCTCCGCTTAAATACAGAATATTCCACATAAACAATCCTAACAGCTTAACTATTCTTCATTATCCGGCTCAAAATCCTCTAAAGTCTTAGACTTTTTCCCTGCAATCAAGCGTATTATTGATAAAATCCAAGCCAATACAATATAGCTCCAGGTCGCTACAAGCATAACTAAAGGTAAAAAATGAAGTATTCCATACAGTAAAAATAGCGTGACTCCAACCGTAACAAGAACTAAATGAAAAGAAGGTACTCGAACGTGAAGCATTTTCACACTAGGAAACTTCCAGCGACTTATCATGAAATAACCTAAAACAATCATGATGCAAGTGAGGATCACAGCTTTGGCAACATCCGCTACAGGTAAATATTCTTGTTGGAAAGGAGATGCAAAAAAAACAATAGCAGACAATGCAGCCAGTGCCCCTGCTGGTATAGGAAGACCTGTAAAATGTTTTTTATTAGCTGCGATTAGAACCGCATTTCCCTTGGCTTCATTAGCTTTCACATTAAATCTAACCAGTCTCAATACCCCACAAAGTGAAAAAAACATAGCCCCACACATTGCAAAAAAAGATAACCCGGTTCCTTGTTCTAGTGACAAGAACTTAAGAAACAATACCGAAGGAGCTACACCAAATGAGATTGCATCAGAAAGAGAATCAAACATAAAACCAAACTCGCTCTCCGCATTCATAAATCGAGCCACAGCTCCGTCAAGAACGTCTGCAATAGAAGCCAGTATAATTAGCAAGGCGGAAGATAACAAAAGCTGATATGTGCCAGCTCCAGGCTCTACCATATTCATTTTAAATATAGCAAAAAGACCACATCCCAATCCAAAAGCTGTTATTATATTAGGGATAACATAAATTTTTCTCATTACTTGAGCCTTATGGTAATAATTACTCTCAAGTAGGAATCATAGCAAAAAAACCAAATCCGTGGAAGGGATTGAGCAATATTCGTATCAAAGCATACAAAATATGCCTACAAAGAACGACTTTGGGTTCAAATGAAAAAAATCTAAGATCTATTTTCCAGGGAAAACGAACAAGATATCAAAAAAAGGCAGATTCTGATTTCGAAAAAATGGAAAACTCACTACCATATGTTGTACCGACGCGATTACATTTAGTGAAACATTCAAAGCGAAGATAAATTTCAGACACCAAATTCAAAAGATCTGAAAATTTTTTTTCCTAATTAACTCACGTTTGAGGAGTTGTAACTCGCAAATTTTTTAAAGATACCGACCAGTTTTTTTTAGGTAGACGAAAACAGCTTTGCTACTATATATGGTGTATATAAGGAAGCAGGGCTACTAGATATAGTAGAATAACTCACAACAGATCCCTTAGAATATAAACATCTTCAGACGAAAAACTGAAGTATAAGAGGGTTTTTTGTGCGTTTTTTAGGACACACCAAAGCTTAAAGCACAGTAATAGGAGTTCTTCATGACGAATAAATCGTTTATAACGGATGATCCAGTTTCTTTTTTAGTAACAAGCGCCAGTAAGAACGGCAAGACGCAAGAAAAGAACTCATTTACCGTCGTCAAACGCAATGGCTCAATGGTTCCCTTTAGAAGAGATCGTATATATAACGCTCTTGAGGCAGCCTTTAGAGACACAAAAAAAATTGAAAAAACAGTAACACTGGATTCAGAGTTAACTAAAACAATAGATGAAGTAACTGATATTGTAGTTGAAGAGCTCATCTCTTTAGCATCGAAGGGA
>VGMB01000260.1 GCA_016866585.1 Chlamydiota bacterium | reverse complement strand
GCTAGCTCCATCGTCTTGGAATATGTTGGATCTTCAACTCCAACACTGCAATTACTATATGCATACATAGGATATGCTATAGCTTTTCTTTTTAGACCAATAGGTGCCTTTTGCTTTGGTTGCATAGGTGATCTATATGGCCGTAAAAAAGCCTTGCTTAGTTCTATGCTCTTGATGTCGATGGCAACACTAGCCCTAGCTTTTATTCCTAGTGTACAAGTGCTGGGGCTATCTGCAACCCTTCTATTTTTTGTTTGCCGTATAGCGCAAGGGCTTGCTGTCGGAGGGGAATATGGGACTGCTATGACCTACGCTTATGAATTCAACGCATACCGCCGCACATTTCATGGAGCTTGTATCATCTCATCGACACATCTTGGAGGGATATTTGCCAGCTTTCTTGCTGGTATGTATATAGAAAACTTTCGTTTTACATTTCTACTTGGAGGGCTAATTGGCTTAGCCCTCCTCTTTTTTCGTTCCTTTATAAAAGAATATCATGGGGATGGCCCCAAGAAAATATTAGAAATTACAACAGAATCTATAAAAAACAAAAAAGCTATCCTAGAGGCAATCATGGTAGCATCGATGCTAGTCTTAGTTTTTTATGGTTCATTGATCTATGTCAATGAAATCGTGCATAAAGAACTAGGGATACCAAGGTCACAAATTTTCAAAGCCAACTCCCTATTGCTTGGTCTTTGGATCGTATTGCCACCTTGTTTTGGGTATATTGCAGATAAATACACCTTTTCCTATCGAAAAATGATGAGACTTGGCGCTATCGGTGTTTTTTTAAGCGCTCCGTTATTGGGCTTGAGCGTAGTATTTGCTTGCTATCCAGCTATTATTTTTACCCAAATCGTGGTGCATCTTTTCCATATGATATTCTGTTCATGCACACCTCGTTTCTTTGGAGACCTTTTTGCAAGCTCCGCACGTAACACAGCGCTCTCAACGAGCTATTCTTTAGGAGCGTCATTCACTGCAGCTTTAGCGCCTATGATTTGTCATGTAAGTATTACCATATTCCACACAAACTTTGCTTTATGCCTACCATTTATGATAGTTGCGCTGGCATCCCTATTTGTTCTTAAAAAGGAAATTATATATGCAAAAGGATGATTCGTTTGAACTCTACGATATCAAGGTTGAGGTCATCAACAATTCGATCAAACCCATGGTATGTAACCATAAGGTCGGTGATTATTTTCTTCTTTCGGGAGAAAACTTTTCCCTGCCAGATGGCCAAAGCTTCCCAATATACTGCCTTGCTGCCCTGATCCCCATCATTACGGTAAAACAAAGGTTTACCAGCCCCAATGACTGGATCAGCACAGATCACGAGGTAGCATGTCCTGATATCAACTGTGGAGGAGTTTTTAAAATATCAAGAATGGGAAAAAAAACGTTTTATCATCACCAAGTAACAAGAGCGCAAAAAGATCATGAATAAACACAATATTATTAGAGGTTGCTGGCAGCTTGCTACAGGTCATTCACAGGTTGAGGCACAAATGGAACCTATCCTAGATGCTATCAATTGCGGATTTACTACTTTCGATTGTGCTGATATTTATCTTGGCGTCGAGGAGTTGTTAGGCAAGGCCCTCAGAGCGGCTTCTACACAAAAACTACGAATACATACTAAGTTTGTGCCCGACCTTGATTGCCTACAAGCAATAGACTACAGGTATGTTGAAAGCATCATTAACCGTAGCCTTACTCGTTTACACGTAGACTGCCTAGATCTTGTACAATTTCACTGGTGGGATTGGAGGATTAAAAACTACTTACCTACGTTGGAATATCTCTTTCAACTAAAGGCCAAAGGTAAAATAGCGCAGATCGGACTTACTAACGTAAATACACAGTATCTAGAGGAAATCTCAGGGCATTTTGATATAGCTTCCCTGCAAGTACAGGTTTCTCTTTTCGATAGACGAATTGAACAAGGGGTAGCTAATCTTTGTAAGCAAAAAAATATTAAGATTTTTGCATATGGATCCCTGCTAGGAGGATTTGTAAATGAAAAATGGCTTTATAAAAAAGAACCTGAAATAGACCAATTAGTAAATCGTTCGTTAGTGAAATACAAGCTTCTTATAGATGCCGCCTGTGGATGGCAAGAATTTCAACTACGGCTTTCTATGTTAAGCGAATTAGCAAAAAAATACCACTGCGATGTAGCCAATATAGCAGTTGCTGCGCTACTGCAAAGTGCAAAAGTAGATGCCATTATTATTGGACTGAGTCCACAAAATTTTGCTTTTCAAAACCGCAGTTTGGAACATCTTCCTCGAATAGAGGCAAGTGATTTGCAACTAATCACCACATGGCCTTGCAATTTACATGGCGATATCTACGAGGAAGAAAGAGATGAACACAGGGCTCATGCTAAGATTATGAAGTACAATCTCAACGCTCAATGAACATCCTTCAACTATGTAATGTAAAATCTTTTTCAGTAGCCTGAAGTCTAATACTATTAAACAAAGGAGTAAAAAAATCATGATGTAAATTAATCGCTTTGCTAGATAAGTTATTAGTGGTTTAGCATCGTTTCAATACTAAGTACTTCATAAGATCTTAGCTAATCACATGGGGGTTCATTTTGGTTTCATATAAAGAATTGATTGGCTTCTTTTGGAAATTCGTTCGAAAGCA
>VGMB01000259.1 GCA_016866585.1 Chlamydiota bacterium | reverse complement strand
ATAGGCACTCTATCTGAAGATTTAAGCCAGACATATTTTGCTATATTAAATAACAAGATTACAGCCGCAAAGAATATTACATCGACTGTAGGAGTCTTCATAAGCTCTAGCCTTTCAACACCACCAAAAATCGACATTAGCACAACAGAGCTAGTGTTGGCTGGTAATAAGAGTACGGCAAACAAACCTTACTTTATCTCCAACCTTTCACTTGCAGCACAAATGAAAGTGCAGTCGCCAAACAAACAGCTTTCTGGGGTACAAAACATAAATACAGGAACAATATCTACATTTGGTCAGATCACCTACATTCAATACGACCCACCAACATCAGTAAGCAGTACCCGAACTTCATACAACTAATATAGTTCGTCAAGCAACAACAAACAATAAGCCAAGGATCTTCTAAAATCCTTGGCTCTTTTTTTTCGCAAATTAGCCCATTATTTCAGCTACGCATTCAACGACAAGTTCGATGCACACAAAAACAAATAGAACTACGAGAAGTTTTTTACCACCCTTGATCTGCGCATATTTACTTCCATATCCCAGCTTGTATCGCCCTGTCCATACCATTAGAATGGGCATAACCCCAAGAAGCAGAGCACAACCTATTCCTCCTGCATAAGAAAGAGCTGTTAAAAAAACAGAAGGATTAGAACTTGCCACAAAAAGTGGGGGAGCAAAAACGGCTGCACATAAGCCTAATTTTTTTACCCCTACTTTTGCTATTTTGAGGCCATCGGAAAGAAAATCCAAAAGTCCTAAGGTAACGCCTAAAAATGAAGTTGTTAAAGCAAAGAAAGCAAACGCCTGTCCAATAGCATAAACCCAAGGAGAAGAAACAAACTCTTTCAAAGAAAAAACAGCATTTTGCCCTTGCTGCTTGGCTATCAGAAGTCCTTGAGATCCATCGAGAGGTACTATCCCTAAGATCAAAGCTTCCCATATAATATAGATAATCAACGGGATAGCAGTACCAATCCAGATACACTTTCTCACCAAATTACCATGGTTATGCAGATAGGAGGTAAGACTGGGTATTAGACCTTGGTAGCTAAAAGAAGTAAAAACAATAGGCAGAGCGAATAATGCAACGGAAAAATCTTTTCGCGCTAACATTTCCATCTGGACATTTTTATATCCGAGAAAAACAAAAGCAAAATAGGAAATACCAAGACCGAGCATTAGGAGCATATTAGCTTTATCAACAGCCCTGGCTCCAACGTATACCAAAGGAGCGAAGATTAGAGTGAAAAGTAGTATAGAAAGCCTTGATGATAAAGCCCCATTAAAAATGGATGCAATAAATCCGCCTCCACCTGCCATGTAAGCAATCGTCAAACAGTAGAATAAAAATAAATACAATACCCAACTTATCATTTTCCCTTTTGTTCCCAGGACATGATAAGACATACTTATCATGTTAGAATCTTTGGGCAGCCAAAGACATACCTCCAACATAAGAAGGCCTGTGAGTACCATGAAAAGCCAACAAACTACATACAAACCGACGGCTGGGATAAATCCACACTCAGCGGTTGCAACAGGAAGAGCGAGCATACCCGCTCCGATAGCAGTGCCTGCCACAAGAAGAGAACCGCTGAAAATTTTTGAGAATTGCGTTTTCATTATCTCTCCAATATTATTCGAAATAAAAATCAATATATCAAAATTAAACAGGAAATCAAAATATTAATTTTGATTTCCAAAAAAAACAAAAAAGAATAGTTGATTTACCTAAAATTTAAATAGATTGACTCTTTCAAAGAAAAGACCGATGAGCTATCCTTGACTTTTTAAAACAAACTATTTAATTTGACGACTTAAAAAGCTTAAAAAAACTACACCTCGTGCAACAAACAATATACCCTTTTGATACACATCGTATCCCTAAAGAAAAAATAGATTCGGATGCTCTGTTCATTTTAGAAAAACTGAGAAAAGCTGGACATACAGCATATTTAGTCGGAGGCGGCGTAAGAGACTTACTGCTTAACAAAACGCCAAAAGATTTTGATATATCAACATCTGCAGATCCAGACCAAATAAGAAGCCTTTTTCGCAACGCGATCCTGATTGGAAAAAGATTCAGACTTGCGCATATCCGCTTCGGTCAAAAAATTTTCGAAGTATCGACATTTCGTTCCGGTAGCAATGAAGCTGACACACTAATCCTAAGAGACAATGAATGGGGATCACCTGAGGAAGATGCTCTAAGAAGAGACTTCACAATAAACGGTCTTTTCTATGATCCCGCCACAGAAACCATCATCGACTATGTGGGCGGCTATCCAGACATTGAAAAAAGTATCCTAAGAACGATAGGTCAACCTTTTTTAAGGTTTAAACAAGATCCAGTAAGGATGCTAAGATTACTCAAATTTAGAGCTCGCTTTGGATTTGAAATAGATCACGATGCCCACTTAGCACTTATTGAAACGAGACACGAGATCACAAAAAGCTCACCAGCTCGTGTTCTTGAAGAGCTACTGAGAATGCTGGAGTCTGGTGCTTCTAAAAACTTCTTAGAACTTTTAACTGACTATGGATTTATGCAGTTGATGCTTCCTGAAGTAGCCTCCTTTTTAGAGGCTTCTGAAGGGGAAGAGATATACTCATATCTTCAAGAAGTCGATACAAACTGCTATCACGTAAACATGCCCCCTGTTGAAAGGGCTATTTTACTCT
>VGMB01000258.1 GCA_016866585.1 Chlamydiota bacterium | reverse complement strand
CCGCTGAAGAGATGAAGCACAGAATCATGCAGCAGGCAAGCACCCATGTACTTACTTGCACTTTTCACAGCCTTGCAGCAAGAATCCTAAGGGAATCTATCCAATTCCTTGGCTATAATTCTAACTTTATAATTTTAGACGAAGAAGACAGTGAAAAAACTGTGAAGGAATGCCTTGCCCAAGTTGGTATTAAAGATGAAAAAAGCTTATTAAAAAATATACGCTCTCAAATATCTCAAGCTAAAAGCCAACTTTTGGATCCTGAATTCTACTCCAAAGAAAACCCCACATTTTTTGACATCTACTCTTTATATCATAAAAAACTTAAAGAGTATAACGCTTTAGACTTCGATGACCTGCTATTTCTTACTGTAAAACTTTTTAGAAATAATCCAGATGTTCTTGAGTTATATCAAAGACGATGGAACTTCATTCTTATCGATGAGTACCAAGACACTAATGCTGCGCAGTACACGTTGACTAAGCTGTTATCAGATCGACATCATAACGTATTTGCTGTAGGAGATCCAGACCAGTCTATATACTCATGGCGAGGCGCTCGTGTCCAAAATATCCTCAACTTCGAGCAAGACTACCCAGGCGCTAAAGTGGTTACTTTAGAACAAAATTACAGAAGTAGCAACAATATCCTTAAGGCAGCTAATGCTCTCATAAAGGCTAATAACTCAAGGTATGATAAAAACCTATGGAGTGAAAAGGGAGACGGAGAAAAAATAGGATTATTTATCGCTGAAACAGAAACAAAAGAATCTCAATTCGTTGTTGAAAAGCTCATCGATTATAATGAAAAAAAAGGGATTTCTTATAAAGACTGCGCAATTTTCTATAGAACTAATTTCCAGTCTAGAACATTTGAGGACGCCCTCCTTAGAGAGAATGTCCCTTACGTCATCATTGGCGGCATGTCCTTTTATCAAAGAAAAGAGGTCAAGGACATCCTATCTATCATGAGGATGGTCGTAGGTAGTAATGACTTTTTAGCATTTTCAAGGACAATAAACACCCCTAAACGTGGCTTTGGAGAAGTTGCTTTAACAAAAGTAAAATCGCTAAGCGCAGAACAAAATCTAGATATATTCACAACCATTACAAAAATAGCAAGCAAAGAGCTCGATGCAAAGCTATCATTAAAACAGCTAACGGGACTCAGTGAGTATGTAAAGACCATCACCGCACTCAGAGAAATGGTCAATGCGAAAGCCCCTCTGGATGAAATTATATCATCTTCTATTGAAAGAAGCCGGTATTTAGACTACCTAAAGGATGATCCAGAGACCTTTAACGAACGTCGGGATAACATTCAGGAGCTTGTATCTAAAGCATCAGAATGGCAACAGGAAGCACACTTCCCAGACCTGCCTACATTTTTAGAAGAGCTTACCCTCAAATCATCAACAGCTACAGAACAAGAGAACCAAGAATGTGTAAAGCTGATGACCTTGCACAACGGAAAGGGATTAGAGTTTAGGCTTGTATTCCTTGTTGGCATGGAAGAAGATATACTTCCTCATATTAACGTTAAAGAAAACGAAGAAAGCCTCGAAGAAGAACGCCGCTTGGCCTATGTTGGTATTACAAGAGCCAAAGAGTTTTTATTTCTTACAGCATCAAAACACAGATTTTTATGGGGAGCTTCACGTTCAATGCGAACAAGTCGATTTATACGAGAAATTCCGTCCATTTATATGCAGACAATACAAAAAGGTATTCAAACCTACGCCCTGCCTTCAAATGAAGAAGAGCAGACAGATGCGTTCCAGCCTGGCGATGCCGTACTGCATAAAGATTTTGGAGCAGGCATCGTACATAAGATGTATCAAACTTCTTTAGGCCTAACATACGATGTATTTTTTCCAAGGGCGAATACGACGCGAACCCTTGTGGCAAAATATGCTAAACTTATAGGGATGGACTAAATTAGCTTATTGACAGCTGCTAGCACTTGAGGAACAAAAACAAAACTTTTCCAATACTTGTCCCTCCATCTCAGCCCCTTTATATTAGGGACGATAGAAGACGGATAAAGAACAATACCTTCAGACCAAGATGGCCTCCAAAATAAAGAGGCCATCTTGCTTCTACAAATGGTTACAGTGGGGATGCCTAGACACGAAGCCAAATGACCTATGCCAGAATCATTTCCTATCATCACCCCTGATTCATATACATATGCAGATAGCTCACTTAAAGATGTAAATTCAGGACAAAACTCCAAATACTCTTTCCATTCTTCTCGTTCTGATCCATGCACGATTATTTTTGGATCTAATCCTTTTTTGAGGAGCTTTTGCATAACTTGAATATATTTTTCTTTTGGCCAATTTTTACCATCTCTAGAGCTTGTTGGATGGATAATTATCCTTTTTATATACTTCCTATGCTTTAGATTTTTAGTCGCTATAATACCGTTGCTCTTAGAGAAAAATTCCAAATTGAGAATTTCCCTACAAAACATCTCCAGGTTTTCGACAAAAGGTTTTGCTCCATCAAACCTTGCATTTGCCCAATAAGGATAATCTTTATTTTTTGTTGCAATAGGATTAATGATTACCGTTTTTTCAGGGTATCTTCTCATACAATGATCAATAATAGACTGCATCCACACACTTTTTTCATAAAAAATATACAATCTATCATAAGCAGCTAGTGAGTGATCTAAGCTGTTTTGAT
>VGMB01000257.1 GCA_016866585.1 Chlamydiota bacterium | reverse complement strand
AGTTTATTTATAGGCCTTAGAGAAGATAACACGATGGCTATTGAGCCTCCATTAGAATGACCTATTACATCAACCTTATCAGCGATTTGCGCAAGAAGATCATAGCTATAGACAGCTTCTCTTACCCAATCTTTTTCATTAACAACGTTAAGAAGATGAAAATCTCCAATTCCAAATCCTGGAAACAAAGGTGCCAAATAGGGGATATCGTTTTGCTTTAAAAAGGCTACAAGCTCTACCATTTCATCAGGGGCTCCAGAAAACCCATGCAAAAGTAACACAGCCTTTTTTCTTTTATTTTTAGAGCAGTAAAAAAGTGGATGACAAGGCTTATAGCTATTGATCTTACGGATTAAAAAAAACTTCTTTAAATATGAGAATGTGATTTTTTTATTTCTATAATTTGCTAATTTCAAAAGAAAATATGCGAGAGCGCAGCCAGATAAAAATAGAAAAAGCAATTTAGCAAACATCCCATCTCCATATCCATATCCATATCCATATCCTTCCCAACCAATATGTATGTTAGATACTGAATTAATACCAACTTATTTTTAGATTCACCAAATTCTAATCAGAGCTGCCTTTTGCAGCTTTTCTGATGGAAAAAGCTCATTTCAATAACATATAAGTTATTCCTGTGACAACGCAATATGATTAAAAATAAGGATCAGTACTATCTTCAGATGATTTTTTTCAACCTTCAAAATCGCTACGAGACCTCTTTTTGTTAAGAGCTGTAGCTGTTAATCCAATTAAGCTATCTACATACTCTTGCTGTATTGAGAGCATATGAGCATCGCATATTGCTTATTCTAGTTGAGAATCTCGCCTATCGTGGATTGATCTAACTGTACAAGGATATTTGGTATAACATCTCTTCAATATTATGCGCAGCTATCTCCAAATCTTCTTTTGTTAACCCACTACATCTAAAATATAACATATCATCAACATCAATCCGCAAACCCAGACTTTCTTTAAGCTTATAGGATAAGCAAGATAGACTTCGATTTCATCAACAAATCGTAAAGTGTTGATCTTTTGCCTTGTAATATTTTTAAGTTGATCAATCATCCAAGGACCGTGAATAAGAAAATCAGCAAAATCACTTAAATCATTTTTATCTATGGAATGTAGTTTATGTTGCAATGCTAAATGCAATACTGATAGAGCCATCAATGACTCATCTGCTTCAGCTAAATCCAAATATTCCATAATCCTTGAGACACATGAAATCCTCACTTATGGATGGAGCTGAAGATAATCATAAAATGAAGATGAAAAGCCCTGCAAAAGTCTAAGAAACAGGGATCTCTAGAATTAAAAGATTGTGATCGGTTTTAATCGCTGACATTTAAACCTAAAACAGATAAAAAATATGTTTGTTTAACGATCAAAAAAACAATACTATGTCGATATGCAAACACTACAAGCATCATTCCGATACAATCCTGTACATTCCCATATTTTTATAGAAAAGCAGTTCTATAAAAATAATGAGATCGTATCGCTCATCACTGAAAAATCAAAACAAACTGTAGTGATTGTAGACAGCTATATAGATCAGAGAGTACTTGATCTTATTGTAAATACACTAAAACCTTCCCTGGTGGTGCCTGTTGACTGCAAAGAAGAAAATAAATCTCGAGAGTCTAAAGCAACCCTTGAAGACATCCTACTTGCAAATCACATACACAAGGATTGTACTATAATCTGTATTGGTGGTGGCATGCTTTGTGATCTGGTAGGATTTCTAGCATCTACCTACTTGAGAGGCGTAGACCTGGTTCTTGTGCCCACTACCCTTCTTTGTATGACAGATGCGGCAATCGGCGGTAAAACAGCTGTAAATATACGTAATATTAAAAACGTCATTGGCACATTCTACCCAGCAAGATTGGTTATTGTAGACCCTGCATTTCTATTAACTCTACCAGAAACAGAGCTGCAAAGTGGAATTGCTGAGGTGATTAAATATGGTCTTATTATGGATCAAGGATTATTTCAGCTAATTAAAGATAGTTATCATCTATTTCAAAATAAAGATATTCCTTTTTTTGAGGATATTATCCAAAGATCTATTACCTCTAAAATATCCGTAACAGAAAGAGACCTGCTCGATTGTGGTATTCGGCAAACGCTCAACTTTGGACATACAATAGGCCATGGCCTAGAAGCGTTTTTTAATTTTAAGATCACCCATGGTCAAGCTATAGCGATTGGGATGTGTATTGAATCTTACATTAGTTTTGAAAAAGGTTTTTTATCTCGGCACGAAGTAACAATACTATATGATACATTCCTAAAATACGAATTTCCTCTTCATCTAGCTTCTCAAATAGATATAGAAACACTCTTTGGTATAATGGTTTCGGATAAAAAATCCACATCTGATACCATACGAATCATCTGCCTTGAAAGTATTGGATCTATCGTTAATAGGTCAGGGAATTATTTAGAGCCTATTACCAAAGCAGAAACTGTAAACGGTATAAACGATCTTCTCTCATTCATAAAAGGTGCACATGGCAAACCTTCAAATATATCCATCAATACCTAAAGGAAGAATAAAAGTCCCTCCTTCCAAATCTCACACTCTAAGAGCGCTAATTTTTGCTATGATGGCCCATGGGGAATCCATCATCGAAGACTACTTAGAATCGCCAGATACAGAAGCGATGGTAGACGCGATACAGAAGCTTGGCGCTAAAGTACATAAATAT
>VGMB01000256.1 GCA_016866585.1 Chlamydiota bacterium | reverse complement strand
AGATCGCAGTCAAATTAGTGCTGAAGCTAATGAAAATTTAAGAATAGCTCGAGCCATGGCCTTGCAACTATTGAAGGCAGAAACGACTTGTAAAATGGGAATTAAAGCGAAAATGCGTAAATGTGTGAGGTCTGAGGAATATTTGCATCAGGTTCTATTATCGGGAAAATTTTTGATGCGCTAGCCCTGGGTAGTAATGCAAAAAAAGGCCGATTGCATGTAAATACGAGGTATTTCACGTACATCTAGCATCTCAACTGCGCCTCAAATTTCAAGCAAAAACGCAGTAGCTATAATGCAAGTGTAATCATAAATTCTTATATTTAGGATTATATCAAAATAGGAACTATTACAATCTAACCAAAAGATTATTCCTAATTAAAATCTCATTTACTTCTGCTAGTCCATCAGGAGAAAGGCCTACTAGATTGTTATTTTCATCATAAATTTCAAGCATTTCCAAATATTCAGAAAGCTCATAATCTTCATTGATATTTTCAGCTAAAAACTTCACAACACAATTACCATTTTCTTTGGACCTGAACTGGTATCTTTGACCACGGCTAAGTAAGTTGTGCTTGAAAGTTTCCAAATGACATTCAATTTCGTTTTGGTAAATATAAGGCAATTTTCTTTGCAAATACCTTCTTTTCAAATCTTCAATCATTAAACAACATGTATCTAACTGATGAGAGATTTTCGTACGAGATAATATTCCTGTAACCTCTTCGTCAGACAGCTCTTCAATGTGCTCGAGAAGCACAGTGTTTATCTGATAACAATCATCAACCGCACAACGATGAAGCGTACGGATTATTTCTTTCTGAGGGATATTATTGTATTCCTCTAAAAAGAAACGGACTATTTCCATTTTATTTTCTATTGCAGCACAAGAAAATGCATCGTAAACATTCTTAGGATGTATTGAAAGGTCGTTTTGTAAAAGCATTTTAAGCAAAGCTAAATCACCTGCATTGATTATGCTTTCAAAGACCCTTGTATAGGTTTGTCTGCATATGCTGTTATTCCCATTAAAAAGAAATAAAAACATCTGCCAATCTTGTGATTCTGCTGCAAGAGATAGTGCTTCATTTTTATGATTCGGTAAAACCGCAAAATTTACCGGAACATCCCATTCTTCAGATCTAAGCCATCTACAGCTATTGGTATATATTCGCTGAAGATCTTCAATAGTTGTCATTTTTGTAACGAGATTTTCAGGGAATAACAATTTAACATAGCTAATGTTTTCATGATCGATTTTTTTGGTATACAGAATCCGTTCCAATATAATTCCCTTAAAATACAAAGAAGCGCTGCTAAGCTTGAGAACCTCATCCCATTCGTTGTTTTTTAATTTTGAAAAAACAATTTTGCTCAAAATAAATTCATCTACATAAGGCAGGATTTTTATAACGTCATCCGCTGAAAATTTATGTTGGAGAAAATCAACACAATACAAAAACTCGTTTTTAGCATCTAAATAATGCGTGTGATTGATGATAAACTCTAAAGCAGGCGTGATTTGTTCACAGTCATCCCTCAAATCATCAATAGCATAATTTAAACAAAAATTACTTCGATGGATTGTCATGAATGCGTTTTGATATTTGATTTCTTTAGGACAAACAACTAATTTGTTCTCCGTTTTTCTTACTGTGTAGGGATTCACCATGTGCTGTAATTTTGTCGCAATTAAAACCTTTGCTTCAAACGGCAATTTAAGATCATTGATGTTAATTGTTAATTTTTCAAAACAGGCCCGTGCAACATTTTCCACTAGTTTTTTAGAGGTTCTTGAAATGCTTATTTGATCAGATACATCAAAAAAATTGCAAATACTAGACCTTATTCCAGGTATATCTAATAAATAGATAATTGGATTTCCAAAATTTGGTGTTTGAGTAGTTGTATTTGTAGAGTGTCTTTCATAAGACTGGATTGATACTGAATTCAAAATAAACCCGTTTTCAAAATTAATTTGATTGATTTCTCAAAAACGAATGAAAGTCTTTATCGTGACATACTTACCTGCTGATAATAAGCAAGCTATTTATAACTTTACAATAAGGACCCTTCACTTCTTAGTCAAGGATGGCTTCATGACCTTATATTCACATCGTGAATGCATGATCAACTGAAATATAAGCGAAATTATTTAAATTTGCTATGATACTTTATTTTAAACTTTAACGTGTAATTGTAATTAAAGAAACAAATAATGTCATTAATTAAAACATTAAAAATAGTTATTGCTAAAGAAATTCAAATAAGTCGAAGAAAATAAATTTCAACTCATTCGATTATTAGCACTATTGGTTACCAAGCTTATCAAAGTAAAAGCCTTTTTCTCAACTCTCGCCTGAGAGCAGATCAATTTATTCACACTTAAATTAAAATAATCATATTAAGCAGTTGCACCATTGACACGTTCAATCACACAACTGACAAGATAATAGTCTTACCAAGACTCAAGGGTTTGGTCACAACCTTCTAGCCATTCCACTAGTAGTTCCCAAGCTGTTACCATCCATATGTAGCTTGATGATCAATAAATCCATCAATTCCTTTTAGGTAAAGACTTTCACTGATTGGATTTTGAATTTATACAAGATAGAAGATAAGTAAAACATCGAATTTCAAAAGACCACTTGCAAATTTCAGACTTATAATCTTTAGGT
Organism: Chlamydiota bacterium; assembly: GCA_016866585.1. Classification (GTDB taxonomy): domain Bacteria; phylum Chlamydiota; class Chlamydiia; order Chlamydiales; family Rhabdochlamydiaceae; genus VGMB01. The sequence continues at coordinate 79 of VGMB01000256.1, read as the reverse complement.
AAAGAGTACAAAAAAAACAGATGTTTTTATGTACTCTTGATTTGATATTCGACACATGCTTCTTAAAGCCAATCTAACG
>VGMB01000255.1 GCA_016866585.1 Chlamydiota bacterium | reverse complement strand
TGGTTTGTTAAAGCAGGGGCTACCTACGGGTAGCTCCTCTTTTTTTAGAAGCTTTCTACAAAAGGAATTAGTGTCCTATGAACCACACCGTAGCGCCATATGTACGGCTTTCTCATTAGACTCCAAGCCTCATCAAAAAACTCTTTGCCTGCTTTGAATGCTATCCAGTTTGCGGCACCTTCTACAGTTGAAGAGAGTGTTGGAAGTGATGCAGAGTTGATATGTCTTACTTTAGGCATTTCCTCGAGCCATACTTGCATTTGATTTACGATCACTTTCTTTTTATCTTTTCGTTCATTACTCATAGCGCTAGTCCTTAGCTCTGCTAAGATCTTAGCTATGGGGGTTGTATAGAAATTGTCAAATAATGCAGCCTCTGACCTTAGCGCTGGATCATCTTCCGCCAGCCTTTGTAAATCAAGGAGCATCCGACTACAGTTCCTTATCCCTTCGAGAAGTTCTTTTTTGTTCTCTTGGTTTAAGTTTGCTTTGAACTGCTGTATGTGCTTGGATAATCCTGAAGATAACTTGTTTGATATCTTTTCAAAGGCTTTTTCTGTTGATGTAGGCCCACTATCGAAGCTTTTATGCACAACAGTCCTTATAGCCTTACTGAGTATTGCATCTCTTAGTTGTACTATGTCTTGCTCCAGTTGAATCATTTCTTCTTCACTGTCTGTTGCCGTTGACTCAAGGGAGGAGTTAAGTGCTTCCATAAACGTATATTCCCTCATTGGAACAAGTTCCGGCTTTAAGAATGTGTTCTTCGCTTTGTTGATAAGTAGTGCTATAGCATCCGCGCTGTAGTCTGTACTCATCTTATATAGGCTTTCTTTCGTTTTCTCAAGAATTGTACTCTCCGCTACTGCATGTCTGGACTGTCTATTAAGCTCTAGTACATCGTATAAATTAATGATGAAGTCTCTAAGCTCCTCTTTATTTGCGATCGATGGATCTGCTTCTTGAGGCCCTTCTTTTGTATTACTCATCTCAATCCACATTAATCTGAGCTGTTCGTAAAAGATTTTGTTTATCGAATGGGTGTATCCGTTTCTTGCAACTTGATTTAAGGACTTGTCTATCACCATCTCTATGATATTTGATTTTGAAAGAACTAGATGCAAGATGGCTTTTATTACTCTATTACTAACTTCCTCCGCTATCCATACTACAGGTTGAGCTATTGACTTTGCTGTTCTCATTAAGATGTTCTGCTTCCCGTATCCCTTCATGAATTCCTTTGTCCATCCAAGAGGAGGGAATATATGAGCTATAGCCTTAGAGCATGTCTCTGAGTACAGCCTTTCCTTAGTAAAACCATGGTTGAACTTAGGTTGAGAAAGCTCTTTTTCTGTCATACTTTGCGCATTTCCAGTAGGTTCAGGGTTGGATTGTACTCTTTTTAACGTCCCCTTAAGTACACATAGAAAGTCATTGGTGTGTTTAATTATTTTGTTGTGCTGCTCCTGTGTTCTTTGTCTGGTTCCAACTGTTGCTAGTTCTTCAATTTTTTTTATTAAACTTGATATAAACCTTTCTAATGAAAAGCTCGTTGAGAAGTCGACTATTGCGTAAAGTATCTTTGCTCCTATCTTTTGAAGTATGGATATATCAAGTCCATCTACTTCTCTGTAAAAGCGTTTTTTTATGTTTTCTAAATAAGTCGGATCTGTTCTATCACAGCTTTGTAGGATATCGGCTATCTGTTGGCTGCCTAGCATGTTGTTTAATATAAGATGATTTGCTGCTTGTAATGAAGACAAAGCTGTTATGTTCTTAACAAGCCTATTTTGAACTATAGGCATATCCCTTCTATAATTTATCGATGAGCTCTCTCTTATATCTGGGATACCTTGGATGTTCTGCATCAACAAGTGCCTCGAAGTGATTTCTTCTTCTCTACTTTCGCGTATTGGTATTTCAAAAATTCCCTGCAAGTGTAGTTGGAGCATGTTTCTTACTTGCAACCCAGAGCTGTTTTGTCCATTCATGATCCTTGTTAAGTTCTCTCTTAGCTCTTCGAAATTCCCTTTTCCTTGCTTTACATTTTCTATCTCTTCAATCATATCAACAAGTTGTTCTTTGACAGATCTTTCTTGCGTATTTTTTAATGCTTGGGTTAGTGCATATCCCAATGCGTCAAGTAAGAGAGATGTTGCTTTAGTTTTTACTCCCATTTGTATCCATTCAGACATGCCAGATAAGATGTTTGATAGAGACGTTGTAACGCTTTCTTCTTGGTCATCATCCGAGTCGTCTACTTCATTCTCGCTATCAGAGTGCAGTTCATCTAAGGTATCGGTTGATAAAAAACTAGACCTATCCGCTTGTGGAGAAAGACCCAATACAGCTCTATCACTTGCTAATTCATCCAATTCACAATCTTCTGTATGCCTAACAGATGCGCTTTCTGTTGGCCTAAGCCTTGTTTCAGTTAGTTCGTCGACCTCCCTAAATTGTTCAGATAAAATGCCACTTTTAACGGTACTTCCAGAAAGGAAAGATTGTAAGCTTTCTTGAGACAGCACTGGTGAAGTGCTTCTTTTCTGCTCATCAGAACTACCCAGCTCCATTAGACCTTTGGGGTTCTTCTTTTTCTTAATAGGCACGCCAAGCATACCACGCACTGTGTGTATGCTGGCACTTCTTATCTTCGTGCCAAATTTATGAGCCCTCTCATCTAAACTTAATGTTTTTTCCTGTATCCTATTTCGGATCGTTATGTGTGGCTTTCCCATAGCACCATTTGAAAAATGAGTAAATGTCTCT
>VGMB01000254.1 GCA_016866585.1 Chlamydiota bacterium | reverse complement strand
CGATTATCTAGTCTAGGCATGAGCCTTTCTTTTTATCAATAAAATATTTTATCTCAAGTCCTTTAGCTTAAGCCTCCTTGAAAGGAATTACGCAACAACGCCCAATATGATATGGATAACAAATTTATAATTGGGATCAAATTAAACAGAGTGATTGCTTGTGAAGAAGGTGAAGAAAAAGGTCAGCACCAAAATCTAAGTAGTTTAAACCTCAAGGATAGAGAAAAAAGAATAGTCTCCCTAAAAGGCTGTCCATTTTCCGTAGCTTTAATAGCAAAGATCCTCAAAAACGAAGACGGCTCCACGGGAACTCTATACCTTGCTAAGAGTGACTTAGAAAGTAGTGCTGATCACATTTATGAAGTCTACCAAAAACGGAGGCGCATAGAAGAATACCATAAATCTGTAATACAAAACGTAAGTCTTGAGAAGTCAAAAACTAAAGTGGAGCGTTCTCAAAGGAATCATATTTTCGCGTCTATTATTGCTTATTGCAAGCTTGAATTTTTAAAAATTAAAACAAATCTGAACCATTTTGCATTAAAGTACAAAATTCTAGAAAAGGCGAATCAAACTGCCTACCAAGAATTGAAAAAACTTCAAGCTAATAAAGTTACTGCGTAACGTGAGAAATTTAGTTAGATAGGTTAATAAAGCATAACGAAGAAATGAAAAATTTTCAGTTTATCTACCAGACTAAAACAAAGCTACAATTACGAGTCTCTATCCCCTTGCTCCCTAAGATCTAAAAAATAAATTGCTACTTGCAAATCAAGAACAATTGATCCTTCGCGAGCATACCTTGCAATTCGCAACTTCTTAACACTGCAAGTCTATTTTCTGAGTGTTTATAAACGCTGCTTTGAGATTGCAATCGAACATAAAAGTTTGGTTCTTTTTTTCTATAGACATTCGATAATAGGTTTGCGAGCACTATTTTTTTGAGACATAAAATGATAAACGTGAAAACTTTTAGCAAAAATAATCTGCAGGGCAAGTAGATCTTCTATTAACTAAGAGCTTTTGCAAACGACTACCTAATTGCCAGCAAAAGCTCATTGCTTTGATATTGGAATTATAGAATTTTCCTATGAGGTTTACCTAAAAATCAAACTTCAACAAGAGATTCATATTGTTTTAGTCTATTATTTAACCAGCTTGTTTGTGTGAGTAAAACACCAGTGCCTTTACCGATCGCTCCGTCAAAAGAGTGATCGGAATCATTTCCGTTTCCTGGTGCGCTGTGAGGATCCCATGCGTTAATGATAAGATCACCAACCCTAGAACTCTTTAGTATATCGCCTGTAATTATCTGATCATGCCAACCTTGTACTGGTTCATTTCCTCCATATACGCTTAAAACAACCTCAATGTTTAAATCTGCTATCCTTTGACAAAAATGATTTTTAGCTTGTTTAAAACACTCATGGGCTATTTCTCTATCCTGAGGGCCTAATGCGGCAACGAAATTATTCTGCCCAAATTTAGTTAAAACTAATCTTTGTACTCCTCTTCCCTCAAAAGCGCTGTCACGACAATCTCTGAGAACCTGTTCTATCGTCTTAAATAGAAAGTCCATCTCTTTTTTATATTTTTCTCTATTTAACCTACTCTGTGTATTGTCTATATAGTACGTATAGTGCGGTTGCTCGGATGTGTCAAGAGCTGGAGCTGGGAGCGAAAGGATTGCAACTTCCTTCTTACCTGCTTGCCCAGGATTAGGCCACAAATAAGTCTCTGAGTAAATAGATACAGTATTTGGTAATCGTGAGAATAAACTTCCATCTTCTTTCCGTGCGGACGAATCATTATAAACCCCTACTTGGTAACCTAGCAGACGTTGCAGCTGGTCCTTATCATACTGATTATAACCCATAGCAATGTTTGTTGGCTCGCGTTGAAAAGCAACCCTTAAAGCATCGCTTGATACCATTTGCTCTGCATTAAAATATATTTTGGCTGTTTCTTTATGTCTACTGCAGTCAGGGGATAATGCATACGCTCTTAAATTTGCCATGTTTAACTGAGGCTTAAAGTAATTATGATAACAATCCATGACCTGCTCAAATGATGGCTGAGAACTCCTAGGGGATTGACTAGAAATACCATTATTTTGAGCGACATTTCTTATATTCTGATCAAAGTCAGGATCTGTTATAACTGATACTCGACCACATAAAGATTCCGCTAAACAAAGACTAGCGCAAAATAGTGGAATTACAATTGTGAAGTAAGATAGGACCTTAAGAGTCGCAACTAAGTTTGTTAGATCATTGTTCTGCCGAAAATTGTATAATTCTGAGAATCCATTAAAATATGTCGAGCTAATTTGAGATATACACATTTATAATTACTCTTTAAAAAAATAAAAATTAGGAAAATAGTTTAACTGAAGGTAAACAATCAATGCAAACAAGAAAAATTTTTTCTTGTTTTTAAAAAATATTTCACCTTATTCTTATCCGACTAAAAAAATCAATTTTTATATTTATCTTTAGCCTATACATTCGTATATTTTTCAAAAAATAGCCGGTCTGAGGTGAGCCTTTTTATACATCAAGAGTCCTATACTTAAGCTCGCAAAGTATTAAAAGTTTGTGCTTTATATTCATTACTTATCAAGGCGACGTTGTTGCATAATTCCTTTCAAGGAGGCTTAAGATAAAGGACTTGGGATAAAATATTTTATCGATAAAAAGAAAGGCTCATGCTTAAGACTAGATAATCGCTAAAAAACCTACGTCTATTTATGAGCCAGAAAATTAAGAATTGGTCTGAATATAACAAGTCTTTGATTAATCGTG
>VGMB01000253.1 GCA_016866585.1 Chlamydiota bacterium | reverse complement strand
CGACGCTAGCCCCAGACGTCCAGTTGGTACCAAACTGAGTCGTGATGCTATCACAGTCAGAAATAAGGTTTGTTGCATTGGTTGTATCGATCGGTGCAAGATATGTACCATCAGTTGGTGTCTGGCTAAAATCAGAGCCCGTCTGGCCTGAGAGATAGTTTGTCCATATTTTGAGGTCGTTGACATCGTCATAAAATGCTGTTCCTTGGTCAGATGTCATATTACCTGCCGCATTCATTTTGTTTGTTGCGTCGGTTACGAAAGATCTTAGGTCATTAGATATGTTCATCGATGTAGAGAACACGTTTATTTGTGCTTCCATCGTAGAAAGGAGATCTTCGCAGCATACTTCTAAAAAGTAGATAAATGCTGCCATAGGATCAGATTTGGCTAATTCGTTAAAATGCTCCATATCAAGCGCATAGGTAGCTTGCGCTTCTGAGTATGCATCACATGCTAATGCGTACGTTTGTACATCATTGGACATGTTCGCATTGAGCGTATTAGTGTCGGCACTGTCTGTGCTTAAAGTTGAAGGAAGATTTAAAGAGTTTGATGAAGTGGGGATGGACATGTAGAGCCTTTTTTTAATGTTTTCACATTCCGGCATCCCCTGTACTTATTATTATAAAACATGAATATTAATATTCGGTAAAGATCGAGAAAAATTCCCATTTTTTTAAAAAAAAGACCATAATGCTTTCGGCTTTATGGTCTTTTTTCATTAATAATAAGGAGTTTATTACTTTTCGAAGTGTTTTCCTAATATCCCAGATAATTTCATCATGTCGATGGGATCCTTAGATCCAAATACCTTAGCAAGTTTAGCGTCAGGTACTATAAGCCTCTTATTTTTAGAATCTTGAAGATCATGTTCCTTGATGTATTCCCAGACTTTTTTAACAGTCTCAGGCCGAGATAGTTGGGTTTCTCCCACCACAGCGCTAAGCTCCTTGGACAAGTTTAGTTTAGGTTGAGATGAACCCGCTGATTTTGTCTTTGCAGCAGTTTTTTTCTTGGCTGTTGACTTAGTTGTCTTTTTCGTGGTTTTTGCTGCAGTTGTTTTCTTGGACGACTTTTTGGGTTTTTTCTTGGATATATATGGCGTTTTAGGATGATTTACGTATTTTTCCTCTAGATCATCTAGTTGGTTTACTATAACGTCACAGTCAGGATAGTTGCTGCACGAGTAAAACACTTTACCAAAGCGAGAACGACGAGCAGATATCTTCCCATCGCATCCTATAGCAGGGCATCCCGGCATGTCCTCTGCAGGAGCCTCTCCCTTTTTCGGAATGTTGACGATCCCTTTGCAGTCAGGGTACTTAGCACATCCTAAAAATGGACCAAATTTACCAAATCTCATTTTCATCGATTCATTGCACTTCGGGCAATGCTGATCCCAGTTGAAGTTTGGATCGTAGTCATCTTTGTTGAATTCAAGCGCTTCCTGAGGCGCTGTGTAGCTACATTCAGGGTAATTTGAACAGCCAAAGAAGTACTTTCTCTTCGCCCATATTTTTTGTAGTTGATGCCCACATTCCGGACAGATTTTATCTGTCATGATCCTTGGCACAAAAGCTTCTTTTTCCGCTGCATCAACTAGGGGATAAAAGTCTTTCCAGAAGTCTTTAAGGAGGCATTTCCAGTCTTTCTCATCCTCGGAAACCCTTTCAAGATCATCCTCCATTAAGGCGGTGAATCTAAGGTCCATGATCATTTTGAAGTTAGTCTCGAGCATTTCTGCTATCACCCGCCCAAGTTCCGTCGGCTTGAGGGTCCCTTTTTCTTTTTCAGTATAATCCCTGCTCTGGATCTTGTTCATGATTGTAGCGTAGGTAGAAGGCCTTCCAATACCAGATTTCTCAAGCTCCTTGACTAAAGACGCTTCTGTAAAGCGTGGAGGTGGTCTGGTAAAGGCTTGCTCTGAAAACACTTTAAGTAATTGTAGAGGCTGATTTTCTGATAGGTGAGGCAGCTTTTTGTTCTCTTCTTCTTTTTCTTTTTCTTCTTGTGATTCTTTATCGTGTTTTTCTTCGTAGGCAGCAAGGAATCCTTGAAACTTCATTGTCGATCCAGTTGCTCTTAGAATGATGTCTTTATCCGTTATGATGTCACATGATACAGTATCGTAGATAGCTGGGGTCATCTGCGATGCTAAAAAGCGTTGCCAAATAAGCAGATATAGCTTGTATTGATCCAGGGTTAGATAGTTTTTGATCTTTTCTGGAGGGAATTGCAGGCTCGATGGGCGTATGGCTTCGTGTGCATCTTGTGCACTTTTTTTAGTTGAGTATTGTTTAGCTTCATAAGGTAGGTAGTCTTTACCGTAGGTGCTAAGGATATATTTACGTGCCGAGTCTATAGCTTCTGGAGCAATGCGCACAGAGTCTGTCCTCATGTATGTGATAAGACCCTCTGTACCTTCGTTTCCTAGATCAACACCTTCGTATAAGCTCTGAGCTATGCCCATAGTCCTAGAGGCCGAAAAGCCATAGTGCCTGCTTGCTTCCTGCTGTAATGTAGAGGTAATAAAGGGGGCAACCGGATTTCTTCTTTTTTCTTTTTTCTCTACTGAGCTGACCTTATACTTAGCATGCTTAAGACGGTCTACTACAGCCTTAGACTCTGTCTGGTTGGATATAGTATAGTAGTCTTTTCCTTCCACTTTTTCTTTTTGTACGCGTTTACCATCAACGGAGTAAAGCTGGGCGTTAAAAGAAGTCTCACTTGCACTTGTTTGCAAAAGGGACTCAATATTCCAGTATTCGACAGGAATAAATGCTTCGATTTCTCTTTCCCTATCCACCACGATTTTAAGGGCTG
>VGMB01000252.1 GCA_016866585.1 Chlamydiota bacterium | reverse complement strand
CTAGCGCAGCGGCAATGCCACTGACTCTTATCGCTGCTGAAAAAAACGCGGAAAATCCAGATATAGCTAAATCCTGCATCCCAGCAACAGTGAATATACATCTTATTGGAGACTGTCTGGCGATCCCGATTTTTGCTTTTGCAGTTTTAAAAAACTTTAATTTACCGGAACCTTCCCTAATGCAGTATTCCATCTTTGCGATGTACTTTGTATTAGCTAAGTTCTCTGTAGCGGCAATACCAGGTGGTGGTATTATTGTTATGCTTCCCATACTGGAAAGTCAGCTTGGATTCTCAGCAGAAATGCTTTCGCTGATCTCAGCCTTATATATATTATTTGATCCGGTTATAACTACTGCCAATATTTTAGGTAATGGAGCCTTTTCCCTTATAATCGATAAAGTGCACAGGTTGACCCATAAAGAAAATAAATTAAAAACAGTAAATTAAATTAAGAATAGAAATTAATACAAAAAAACAATATTATTTATAATAAAAAACAGAAGAAAATGCATTTTGTTCACAGACCTTATACACCTCAAGAGACTATTGCAGCAGTAGCCACACCTCCTGGTGAGGGGGGCATCGCCGTAATTCGTGTCAGTGGAAAACAAGCTTTATCAGTAGTTCAGAAAATTTTTTCTGGCCCCATACACACATATCACACGCATACAGCACATCTTGGAAAAATATTTGATCTAGATAACAATCTCATAGATGAAGTTCTTGTGCTTGTAATGCTTGGGAAGAGATCCTTCACAGGCGAAGATACTGTAGAAATACATTGCCATGGTGGGGGTATTGTAACTAGAAAAGTACTCGAGGCTACTATAAGTGCTGGAGCCAGACCAGCCATGCCTGGGGAATTCTCCTTTAAAGCGTTCATAAATGGAAAAATCGACTTAGCGCAAGCCGAAGCGGTGCAAGAACTTATCGGCGCAAAAAATGAAATAGCCCTCAAAAAAGCTGAGCAACAACTTCAGGGATCATTATCTAAAAAGATTCGTTATTTTCAAAAAGAGCTCTTTGATGTAGCAGCCATTTTAGAAGCCTGGGTTGATTTCCCAGAAGAAGGCCTAGAATTTGCCAGTATGAGCGAAATTCTTTCTATGCTAGAAAAAACTGTTGGGGAAATGAAGGCTTTATCAGACACCTACCATGAAGGGCAGGTAATAAAAAATGGACTCTCTCTTTGCCTTGTGGGACCACCGAACGCTGGGAAGTCTTCACTAATGAACCTTTTGCTTGGGAAAGAGCGCTCCATAGTCACCAATATACCAGGAACAACTCGAGATATTTTAGAAGATGATTTGATCCTAAATGGATTACACTTCAGGATACAAGATACGGCGGGAATCCGAGAGACTTCTGAAATAATAGAACAAGAAGGAATACGAAGATCAAAAATTGCCATGGAATCGGCTGATTTGGTTCTCGTTCTTTTTGATGTAACACAACATCTAGAGCCCCACGATAGGGATCTTCTTCTATCCTGCCCCAAAGAAAAAACAATTCTGGTATGGAATAAGAGTGATCTTCCACATACTCCTCCTAGTGATTACAATTTAGCATCTGTTAAAATCTCTGCGAAAGAGAACTTGGGAGTAAGTGAGCTTAAGAACTCGATAGAAAAGGTTATCTGGAAAAAAGGGCCTCCTTCTCAGGAAGAAATCGTAATTACAAATGTAAGACATAAACAAGCTATAGAAAATTCCATCCAAGGCCTCACTGAAGTCACCTACGGTTTAAAAAACGAAATCTCCCCTGAGTTCATATCTGCTGATATGAGAAAAGTTCTTGTAGAACTTGGGACTATCATAGGTTCCGATATTAGCGAAGACATCCTCAGTTCGATTTTCTCAAAATTTTGCGTGGGTAAATGATGAACAAGAAAGAACGAGCATCCTTCGTCTTAGACACATTAAATAATCTTTTTCCAGATCCTGAAATACCGCTTTCACACACCGATAGTTACTCTTTACTTATCGCGGTTTTATTATCAGCACAGTGTACAGATCTAAGAGTCAATCAAGTAACTCCCCGCCTTTTTGCCAAAGCATCCACACCAGAGCAAATGTTAAAAATAACTAAAGAAGAAATCGAAGAGATTATTCGTCCTTGCGGCCTTGGAAAAACCAAAGCTAATGCCATCTGGGAGCTATCAAAAATTCTACTAGAAAGATTTAACGGGCAAGTTCCTAAAGACATTGAAGAACTCGAAAAGCTTCCAGGTGTTGGGCATAAAACAGCATCTGTTGTTATGGCACAGGTATTCAGAGAGCCAGCTTTCCCAATAGATACGCATATTCACAGATGCGCAAAAAGATGGAAATTAAGTAAAGCCATTAATGTTAAACAAACTGAAGAAGATCTAAAAAAAACATTCCCTAAAGACTCCTGGATACGACTACACCTTCAAATCATATACTTTGCTCGAAAATATTGCCCTGCAAAGGGACATATCATAAAAAAATGCCCCATATGCTCTGTATTAACAGGTGCCCAAGGACTGACCCATTAAACATTTAATTTCTATATCTTCTTTAGATGCAGACAATAAATCTTGATCGAAAACTATATTTCCTTTTTCAAAAAGTAACACCAAAGACGATCCTCCAAAGGAAAAATACCCTTTCTCTTGTCCTTTTAAACAAAGTTGACCTGGCTTATATGTCTGATGAATTCCACCAACACAGGTAGCTCCAATCTCCAGGAATAGAACCGTCCCAAAATTTTTAGACTCCAAAGTTGTTATCGTTCTTTTATTTTCTGTGAAAATATGGATGTTTTTTTTCAAAGCAAGAGGATTAACAGATGACAAAGCCCCGTTTATAAGCTTTG
>VGMB01000251.1 GCA_016866585.1 Chlamydiota bacterium | reverse complement strand
TATCCAAAGGGCGTCCCATTCATGTCCTGATACAAAGAACTTAAGTAGTTTGGGGAAGTAGGTCAGGCCTTGTTTTTTTATTTGCTCTCTGGTCTGTGTCTTACCGAGCCTTTGCAAAGAGAACTGTAATCCTGAGACTATGGCGGAGCAAAAAAGGAATAAAAGGCAATAGCTGATCTTTTCAATATAAGGTGTCATAGTTTTTTTTCTGTGTTATACATCATTAAAACTATGATAATTGTTTATGACAACATTTTTTGAGTATTAGATTGTTTTCTTTAAGAAACTTCATGCAAAAGCGTTCTTTTTTTCTCATTTTTTTTCGATCTTCTGGGTCGATGTCATCATACCCTAAAAGATGGAGTATGCCATGCACGAGATAAAGAGTTGCTTCTTCATACAGATCTTTATTGTACTTTTTTGAGAAATCTATAGCCGTTTTTGGGCATACAAAAACTTCACCAAGAACAACATATTGCTCATCTAGACTGTTGTCCACAGGAAAAGTTATGCAGTCTGTTGTTGTGGGATCGTTGAAAAAGTCTGCGTGAAGTTTGCAGATTTTTGTTGTTGAAACAAAATGTACGCTAATTTCATCACATTTAATCTTGAGCTTGTCAATAAGGGCTCTCACCATCTTTCTTATAGATGTTGCGGCTATTGATAAATCTTTTTGCTTATTTGAAATGTATATTTGCACGTGTTTCCGATGATTGTCAGGCAGCGGATAAATCTACTGCCTGACGAACGAATTAAGGCATTACAGGTGTTTTAGGAAGACCTGTTACTCTTTTATTTTCTTCAGCACTCCAACGGCCTAGTTTTTTGAGAACGTCTACGCGCTCAAATCTTTTTAGGACATTGCGCTTTTTAGCGCCTTTATTGGATTTGCCATAACTTGGATGTCTTGACATAAGGTTAATTCCTTTCTCGTTTCTCGTTCATTATTTAATTTTTGGGATGAATACGAGACCACTCGCTTCAACAGAATTACTATGAGGCTTGTATCCTGCTGCTAGGTTGTCTTTTTTCGATCCTGTTTTAGCTGCAGGTGCACGGCAGCGCTTGGGGCATTTACTTCTTCTTTCTTCTTGTTTGCTGATACGTACCATGAAAATGTCTCCAAAAAATCTTTATTTTTTACGGTTATTATAGGAGGAGGGGCTAAAAGTTTCAACAACTTTTAGTTTGAACGTAAAGTAAAGCCCAAATCTTGATACAATTTAAATTTTTTTTCAAAAATTATTTTTTTATTTGGATGAGAAAGATCCTCAAACTCATAGATTTGCTTAAGGTGGAGCTCGGAGGTTATTGGCTGTGCTGTTAGGTTGAAAATCGATTCAGAGAAGCTATAACTTTCTTCAGGCAGCAGTAGTTCAACAAGGGTTTTGTCCTCTTGTTGACCTTTTACGTTATGGACAATAAATCCTGATGGAGGATATTTCCACAGAAGCTGGCTTACGAAAGACAAGCTTGTTTTGTCTGCAGATAATATGTGAAGTTGTTTTTTTAATTGGATGTGATTTTGCGCAGTTACCGATAAGATTTTAAGCTTTTCATCAGGATGTTTAACGGTAAAATACGTAACGGTGGGTTTGGTTGTCATAAAAATTTTAGGTGCAAAGCTCTTGTTTTTTTTTGTTTTCTTCTGGGATGATGACACCACAAGAAACAATATATTTTATAGCGTCTTCGGGTTTCATATCTATGTAAATAAGCTCATTTTCCTCAAACATCATAAGGAATCCTGTCGTAGGGTTTGGTGTTGTTGGCACTAAAACCGATATCATTTTTTTTCCTGTCGCTGTGCAGCATGTGGGAGGGGATTCTCTTGCTATGAGGCCTATTACAAAAACCCCAGGGCGAGGAAACTCTACCATAACAACTTTTTGGAAAGATTTTTTATCAGAAACAAACACTGTGTTGATAATATCCTGAGAAGTTTTATACACAGTGTTTACAAGAGGGATCTTGCTTAAGATTTTATCAGCATAGCGAAAAAGGGACTTGAGAAAGAACCATCTGGCGATGCATCCTAGAGCTACAGTGCACCCAAAAAGGGCTACAAGGATCAAAATCCTACTTAGGTAGTTGATAAGCTGTGGGCCAGAGAATATAAAAATCCCATCACTAAAAATAGAGAAGCTATGAAGAGTTTGAGATACTGCATTAACAAAAGGTTTGGTGAACAAGTCTACTAAAAACAAGATTACTGCTATTGTTACTACCATAGGTAGTAATAAAACAAGGCCGGTTATAAAATATTTTTTCATTTTTCCTTATGATATGTATGGTTCTTTATCTAACGCTATCTTTTTTTTCTTTTTTTTGCAGGCTTCTTTTTTTCTTTAGTCTTTTGTTTTTTACTCGATTTTTTATTTTTAGGTCTTGGATCAAACTTGGGTTTAGTAGCACTCTTTACTCTTTTAGTGGCTCCTACTAGCTCCCATTTACATTCTTGAAGAATGAAATTGATCGACTCAATTTTTACATCAAGGGTATCTCCTATCCTAAACTTCTTGCCGGATCGTTCTCCTACTAGCATCTGTAATTTGGGATCATAGATAAAATAGTCGTTGTCTAGTTCAGAGATATGCAAAAATCCTTCTATCGAGTAAGGGGGAATCTCAAAATAAAGACCGAATGGTTTTATTTTGGAGATATGCGCTGTATAAATTTTTTCGGGTTCATCTTCGTAATACTTATTGAGAAGCCGTAATTTTTTTAAGGTTTTTACGCTCATCTCAGCTTTGAAGCTTAGTCTCTCTTTGTCTGAGGCCTCAAGAGCGATAAGCTCAAAATTTGATCCTGGGTCTTGCTCGTTGAAAAGTAGTCTTTGTACAA
>VGMB01000250.1 GCA_016866585.1 Chlamydiota bacterium | reverse complement strand
ACTTGTTATATTCAGACCAATTCTTAATTTTCTGGCTCATAAATAGACGTAGGTTTTTTAGCGATTATCTAGTCTTAAGCATGAGCCTTTCTTTTTATCAATAAAATGTTTTATCCCAAGTCCTTTAGCTTAAGCTCCCTTGAAAGGAATTACGCAACAACGACCCGCAACACAATTAGTATCCAATAAACAGGGAGAATACGCCAAGAAACTTTTGCCTTTACTGGATACTTTTCTTCCACTTATAAAGGAATTAAATTTAGAATATAAAAACCATGAACATTGTAATAACGGATATGAACACTTTTATAAAAGTAAATCTATAAAACAAATACAAACCTCATAAACGCACGCTTTTTTATTATTAACTAATAAACCTAGCTTTTTTTGCTATTTCATAAGCATTTATTTCCGATCTTTGTAATACACCTTCCACAAGAGCAAACTTTTTTGCATCGTTATTTTGCAGTTTGAAATTTTTAAGTAATATATTGCCTTCCGCATCAGGTTTATCACCATGCTGTTCCGCTATCTCAGTAAAGTGAGTAACAATTACACTCAAAACTTTAGGATTGGTCAAATACTGTTGGATCATGTCCATTACAACAACACTTCCTTCGTCTTTATCCGTTTGAGAACAAGGCTCGTCCCAAATCACCAATGAACACTCTCCGTTATCAGTACTTTCCTTGACAGCAGATTTGATCTCACCTCCACGATTACATTGAGCCTGATAAGCACTAACACCTTCTTTCACAGATCCTTTGATCTTCATCGAAGTCCTTATCAAACCAAAATGAGACATATAAGCTTCTTCTGCAAAACAGAATCCCATCTTAGAGGTAATAATAGATAAGGCTATAGCCTCAGACAGGCTTGTTTTACCAGATCCGTTTGCCCCTGTAATAATAGCCCCTCGCAAAGCTTCTTTCGATCCGAGTGTTATGCTATTCAAACCATTTCCATCTGCGATTCCTGGATGTCTAAAATCCTTCAATTCTAAATATGGACCTGATGTTTGACTCATAAAGTAAGGAATACAAATTTTTTCACTTAAACTTCTTGATTCGATGATGGAATTTGCAATAGATATAAAACAATCTATTTCCCCTATAGCAAGCAATGCTTTATCTAATTCATTTTTCAATTTCATTCCGAGCACTTCGCCTGCACTCTGATCAGACTTTTGTGATTTTTTATCTCCGAGAGGATGTAAAAGTCTCCAAGTAGTTAATATTTGACCTGGCCGGTAGAATCCCGATTGTATTGCATTGCGAAACTTAACAACTTCTTCATTTTGATCATCAGAGAAAAAATCTTCAAGATGAGAAAAATGTTCTAAATTTTTCACTACGTCTTCATTATCTTTTAAAGTTTCATACACCAATTTCATACTTTCATAATAGCCTGCAATAGGCAAAAGTATTTTTCTTAAAAGCAAAATCATAGAAGTGTCGGCAACAAGCCAATCTCTAGTGTTTTTTTCATTCCACAGAGCAAAAATACATGCAAAAGATTCAATAAAAATTCGTACAGGCCTATATTTTGACTTCATCATATATTGAGCGAAGCTACCAAGACCGCTATATCCAATATGCTCAACTACGAATTGTTTCAGATTTTCACTCAAACCAGCGCCAGTGTAAGCATGAAAAAACTCTAATCCTACTAGCGCCGGCAGGCCATACCCACATGCTGTTTGAAATACTGAAGCTCCCATCTTAATACAACTAAATGTTAAAAAACGGGCATCTAAAGCCAAATCATTATTATTTAAATGGCGATTTATAGAAGGATCAAAAGCATAATAAGATTTCGTTATTGTTCCTGGAGTTTGCTTTTGCTTATCTTTGGTGCTTAGTAAATTTATCTCGCCTTCTTTTGACTTATTTAAAGCACCAGTTATCACTGATACAGTATCTGGATCTGCTGTTAAAGACTTAAGCAAGTCACATCTGCGCCCAATCTGTTCAATAGAGGCTGAAGGCTTACATAAATTTGATACTAAATATGCTGACCCAAGCTTGGTTGCTGTGGTATCTATTTTCTCTGATACACTCTTAATCCTGGGATCGGCTGAGAGCAATTCTAGATTCTCAATAGTTTTTAAGTCAGCTATAGATTGAGTATCTCCCGCCATATCAGAATTAGCTATGATCTCCAGGGCAGCATTTCCTATAACATCGATTGTTTTACCTTCTTTATCTAAATATTTACCTTCAAGAATTAATTCAAACTTTGGAAGGAAGTCGTTGGGATTTTCGACAGCACCTCTAGGAGGAGGATTTGGCTCACAAAATCTAGCCTTAGCAAGTTGATGAATTTCTTTTGCGGTGATGCTCGGCCTGGAAGAACTACAGGTGCTAAGCTGACTAATATTTTTTTCTTCAGCATCGGTAATGAAATTCTTTTGGGATTGTTGCCGAGGCGGTCTTCCAGCCTCAAGTAAACTTAATGCATCTTCTTTGCTTAAACTATCTTCTTTTTTTGATTTACCATAAGAATCGAAAAAATTACTGAAATTTGGAATAAAACTAATATAACTCACACAAACATCCCCAAAAAAATTTAATCTATGAGTTAATTTTAACAACACCGCTTTTTAATGTTAAATTAATTTAAAGTTAATTTACACTGATTTTTAAATAAAAAATAAATGGAAAACAACAATCAATTTAAATTAATGCTTACCAAGCAATTCTTAACTCACCTTACGCAACTTTTTAAAGATTAGCTTTTAAAATTTTTATTTTACCGATTAAAATCCCTGTTCATTTTTTTTGAGGTTAACTAATGAACATGGGTCTTTTGGATATTTACTCTGATTACTTAATTTCACAAAATGGCTATGCAACTGCCACAGGTCT
>VGMB01000249.1 GCA_016866585.1 Chlamydiota bacterium | reverse complement strand
CTTTATAGAGTGAATAGTACCTTTTTAAAAAATAATGTTTATCATGTTGAATTTCAGTATAGGCTACTCTATGCAAATCTTTATAACGTTCAAACTCTTTAAATTTTTCTTTCAATTCGGGGTCTTTTTCCCATAAATCAAGATCTGATAATGATATGTATATTGGATTAATTGCACATGAAGAACATGCATTATAGGGGCTAGGGTCAAATGCTGTGTCGTTGATAGGTAGCAATTGGATTACATCTAAACCTACATCTTTACACCAAGAGATAAGTGGAATAAGGTCAAGGAATTCTCCTATACCACAGCTGTTCTCTGAGTAAATCGAAGATAAGTGAATGACGATACCATGATGATCACGTGCTCCGACCTTTTTCCAAGCTTCGGCTGTCACGCAATTATTTAACTCTTTATCTAATGTCTTTTTCATGGCTTGAGGGCGACTATTTTATAATTTGAGATATGTTACCGCTTAGGACAGCATTATACCATTCGTAGCAGTAGTCTATAAAGTTGTGCATTTTTTCATTGAAAACATCCGGAGAAAGTCTTTCGAATGAAACATGATCGTACATAGCAAGTTTGTTACCCTTTTCCGAAAAACACATTGTACCAGCCCTTGGGAAAGTGTCATTCACTTTTAGAGCCTCTTTAAGAACATTTTCTCTAAACCTTCCTGGTGGAATTTCAATGATCATTGCTCCTATCATGATAAGATCCTCATTTTGATCATACTGCAAATGAACTGAAAACTTCCCATCTATGTTAATTTTGCATAGCATCCCCTTCTCTGCATGTAGGGGGATATTTAATATCCTTGCAAGGCCTTCTATGAGTTCTTCAAATCTATTCATGGCGTTTGTTTCTGTATTTGATTATTTTTCATCCTCATCATCATCTTCTTCCTCGTCCTCATCCTCTTCTAGCCTTTCTTCTAGCTCGTCAAGTGCCTCGATGAATACCTTTAAAACCTCTTGCCTATGCTGCTCATTACGAAATAGTCTAGGTGCCACTTGACGCACACCATCTCTCATTTGCGAGAAGATGATCATTTCTGCAATAATTTCGTCCGAAAGTCCTAAGTGTACTCCTAATTGATAGACCTTGTCTGCAGAGGGATATCTCTCCATAAGAAATTTAACAAAAAGCTTAGATAAATATTCAAAAGTAACCCTAGAGGTCATCATAAGGTTATTTCGAGAAAATGAGTTTTGGATAAGCGACATCCTAGATTTGAAATAACGAAAGACTCCTAAGATCGCCTGCAAAGAACGAGTTTCGTTAGTTAATCTAAAAAGCTCGCCACGCGCAATAGATGGCCCTTTTGCCTTCATATCACTGCCTAGTGAATGCAGCAAAAAGGAAATGATCGTTTTCATTTTTTCAAAAGGATATTGAGAGGAAAGCTCTTCAAAAAGGGTAAGGGCATCTCTTGGATTTCCTGTTACGTCACGATATAGGTCTCTTAGTCCCGTTGGTGTGCCAAGTCCCTGAGAGGAGAAGTTTCTCGCTTGTATTTGAATATTACGTCCGGCGCGTATCTCCCTTCCATATACTTCGTTGAAGCGCTCTTTGCATTCTTTGATTTTTTCAGACAGTTCCCCTGATGTTGTCCTAGCCAAAAAATCAAGAGCCTCATCGGCCAGTGAGTGGTCTGGATAGGCTTCGATAACCTTTTGCATGATTTCTTCAGGTGTGTCACTGTTTTTGATTCTGGAGCGTAAGGTCAGCAAATTCCTGGCGTGAAGTTCTGGGTTGTTTCTTTCAAATTGTTCAGAGATTTCGCTTAACTTTTCAATTTCAGGTATTTCTTCTTCATTCTCCGTCTTCTCAGTTCTTTCTGTCTCAGTCTCTTTAGCACGTCTTCGTATCCTAGCTTCTAGAGTATCAAACCTTCTTACCGCTACAGCCACTGGATTTAATGTTTCAGACCACTGCTGAAAGTCTTCTGCCATTCCTTCTTGTTGCATGGCATATCTGCTGGCAGCATTTTGCAACTGCGCTTCATGCACCCGTGCTTTTTCCGCATGTAAACCAACGATACGTTGTGTGTTAAAGTTGTCTACCATGAAACCTTATCCTATGAAAGTTGGATTCTACCAAGTGGTTGAATACGTATTTCGGAAACTATCTCTTGATAAGATACTACCGATAGATCGGGGAATTCACCTTCGATGAGCTTCCTCACAAACCTTCTAACATCAATGGCCGTAAGCAGTACTGGAGGCTGTCCTCCTGTCGGCGTTGGTGCAATCGTTGATCTGAGTGCATGTAGTATCAGTTGCACTGAGTCTGGGTCTAACGCAAGGTATGATCCTGCCGAAGTCTGCTTTATAGCACCACGAACCATATCCTCTATTTCTGGATCAAGAAGATACACAGATAAAATAGATTGGCCTTGAGAATATTTATAGCTTATATACCTCTTCAATGATGAACGGACGTACTCTGTAAGGAGCACTGTATCTTTTTCCGTTTGAGCCCACTCACTAAGCGCTTCCAAAATTGTTCTTAAATCTTTTATCGATACCTGCTCTTGAACTAACCGTTTAAAAATCTCTGTTAGCTTCTGTAATGGAACAAGACGTGTGACTTCTTTAACAAGGTCAGGATAGGATTTCTCTAAAAACTCTAAAATACCTCTTACTTCTTGTATTCCAATAAATTCACTAGCGTAGTTTCTATAAAAATAAGATAGGTGCAAGATCATTACATCAAGCGGTTTCCAAAACTTAATACCAGCTTTTTGCAAGATATCCTGGAATTTAATGTCTATCCATATTGAGGGAAGTCCAAGAGAGTTCTTTGTCGTCGTAAACGGTAGGTTGAACCTTCTTAAATTGTCTTGGTTTTCATTGGTAAGTAAACTGTTG
>VGMB01000248.1 GCA_016866585.1 Chlamydiota bacterium | reverse complement strand
AGAAGGAAGTTAGACTATCTGAAGAAGCATGGATAAAACAGGTTTTTCTGCAGTGTATCCAGAATAGCTTTCAAAAAGGATCAGCACCAGCAACTTCAGAAACGATACCAACTTTTTCAGCATTCTCATTCACAGAGAAGGATTTTACCTTCGCCCCACAGCTATCTCAGAAAGATCTCTCTCCCCAGTATGAAATTAGGGCTACTAGCCAAATCGACAAACGAGAGGATTTGCCTATTTTTGAAAAATTACAAATCATAGGAATATGGAATAATTTCCTTATGGCTGAGGTAGATGCTCTTAGACAAAGAGGCCTCATAAGTGGTCCTCCAGAAGATGAACCCTCTTGTGCTTTTATTGACTTAAAGGCAGTAAAATCTCGATGTATCTTTGATAGAATTGTTAAGGAAAATCCGGGACATTGCCATATGCAGGGGCTTCTCTTCCCTATGACCATAGATCTCTCTGTACACGAAGCCCAGGTTCTCATGCAGATGGAGGACATATTATCAAGGGCGGGATTCAATATAGCCCAGTCGGGTCCTAAATCGTTTCTTATCGACGCTATCCCTGCTTTTCTTAAAGAAGAAGAGGCTAAAGAGGTGATCTATCATATGGTGAGGGAGACTATATCTCTTGACAATGATACTAGTGAGAGTCTAGAAGTAAAAAAGAAGAGGCGTCTTGCTGAGTTTGTTTGTCGTTTCGTTAAAACAAGAAAAGAAAATATTCTTCTTCAAGAGGCTGTAAAACTTATTGATGAGTTGGCAAAGACCACGTCACCATCTTTTTGTCCTCAAGGAAATAAAACTATTGTAATATTGAGCGCTAAACATGTTAGTTCCTACTTTACAGGCGAGAAAATTAGAAATACAAAATAGACTTAATGTATTTCAAAAATATCTGGTATCTCAAAAGATTGAAGCTTGCGTATTGGAAGATTGTGATGATTTGCTTTATTTCACAGGTCTCGATTTGTCTTATGGACGTCTTTGGATATTTGAGAAGGATGTGGCTTTGCTTGTCGATAGTCGCTATATCGATGTTGCCAAAAAAGAATCCTTAGTTCAACCAGTCTTTCTTCTAAAGACAGAAGAAGAAAAAAGGCTTATCGAAAAATTTCGTCCTTCTTCAGTACAATTTGATGGTTCTAAGACAACGGTTACTAGAAGTAATGATTTGAAGAAGTTTCTAGAAACTATATCCTATAAAATCGATTTGCAATCAAAAGATGCGTTAACAAGTTCTATTAGAATGTGTAAAGGAGCTTGTGAGATTTATGATATAAAGCAAAGTATACTTATTTTAAAAAAGGCATTTAATTACATAAAAAGCATCGTAAAAACAGGCGTAACAGAATCCGATCTCTCTAGAGAATTTGAGATTATTTTAAGAGAAAAAGGTTCTAGCGGCTCTTCTTTTGATCCTATAATTGCATTTGAAAAAAATGCTAGCATGCCACATTACAGACCTAGAAATATTAAATTGAAAAACAATCAAATGATCTTATTTGATATAGGGTGTATTTATAATCACTATCGTAGTGACATGACACGTATATTTTTTCATGGTACACCAAATCCTGCTTTATTAAGGATAGCATCTTTGGTTAAACAATCGCATTCGCTTGCCATTAAGATGTGTCATCCGGGTGTAAAAATTGGTGATATAGATCAAGCCGTTCGTAATTTTTTTCGAGAGGAAAAAGTAGACCACTTATTTACACACAGTCTTGGGCACGGGATAGGGTTGCAAACTCACGAGGCTCCTATTATAAGATGTGATGGCAGGGACAAAGACCTTATACTCCAACCAGGCATGGTCATAACAATAGAGCCTGGCCTGTATTTATCAGATTTAGGCGGTGTTAGGATTGAAGATATGATATTGATTAATGATTCTGGATGTGAAAATTTAACACAGAAGATATAAGGGATATATGAGCATAAGATGTAAATTTTTTTTATTGATATGCGCCCTTTTTACTTTGGTATTTTCTACGTCCCTTTTTTTGGAAAGCATCATTCATAAAAAAGCGATTAGAGAGCTTAAAAACGATATAGTCGATTTTTATACTAAACAATTAGAAAATAAGCATCTGTACATAGACAATGTGTTGCGTTCTGCTCTGCAGTTTAAGCTGGTTGAGGTAAATGCTATTCTTAATGAGCTTTCTATATTAAGTCTTGTCGAAAATATCTTTGCTCCCACGGAATACAATATCAAAGAAGGGACTTGGAAAAATGCTGTTCGTCTTTTGCAGAGCAGAGAAAACATGGACTTTATCCAGAACACCTTCGATTCTAGAACCCTTTCCTTAATAGAGCCTCTAAGAACGAGTTTAAGACAGGCAAAGTGCTTCCCTTCGGGAAGTACAGATTTTGTATGGACGTACTTTACAGAAGAAACTAATAAGTTAAAAAAATGCTACGTGGGAATTCCCATAGAGTTGAAATCTAAGGGACCTATTAATGGGGATTCTATCCAACCTCAGACTACAGGACCTGCTCCCGTTACTTATTTTCTGTATGATGTCGATAGTGTGTTGAAATTCCCCTTAAGCGATATTCGTAAAAAGATTATGCAAGAGGTAGATATAGATCCCCAATTTATCGCTTTTTTTCAGGATGTATATCTAGACTTGTATGGTTATTTGGATAGATTGGAAAGAGTTCAGGCTCAATTAAAGGCGCAGCCTGAAAGGTACCCTCCTCCAGAGATCCCCTTGGCCAATAACAATAACCAATCTCAAGATGCTTGTGATCAAACTTTAGAATGTTTGGTGAAGCAAAGGATGAGTTTTACCAATCAGCTTTTTACATTATGGAAGCTTTCATCACTTTTGGAATCAGGAATTTCAGGTCCAAGCTGGAATTCCCCCTCAGCAC
>VGMB01000247.1 GCA_016866585.1 Chlamydiota bacterium | reverse complement strand
ACTCGAAAATTCAAAAAATCAAGGCTATGGCCTGTGGATTTAGAAATCGGGAGAACTTCAAGATAGCGATTTATTTTCATTGTGGTGGTCTTGAGCTTTACCCATAAAAAAGTCGGAAGGACCATAATAAAATATCAATATCAGCTACTTCTTCTCAAACTATTAACTCATACGGTACCAATAGCTTAGAAGCATTCCCCGCAATTCAAGAACAAGCCACCATATCTGCATCTGAAGAAATAAAATCGGCACGTAGCCAGGGCAGAGAAGTAACAGGTCTTTTTGCCAGGATACTTGACCGGCTTTCATCGGCAAGGATGGAGGCTGCCCATAGTTCAGGATCAGCAGATCCTCATCATTTTGGTCGCAAAAGAGAATATTCAACATCTAACATAAGTTACACCATTCTAGGTGATGGTAAATATAAGGAATATAATAGCAAGCTAATGAAAAAGATTCAGTCTGTGTTAGAAGGACATATTCCTATAAAAGGCCCGTTAACAAAAAAAAATTTCACAGTAAATTCTTCCTTCAATAATCGTAGAACTAAATTTGAAATTCAATTATACGAAAATGATGACATAGAAAGGCTGGAATGGAACAGAAAAATACATAGCAATTTTTCACTTGCTGCAAAAAAAATAGACACGACTTTAGATGTAAGTCGATTAGATGCTATAGATTTTCCTGAAAATGAAGAAGACCTTGCAATTTGTAGAACATTTCATAAAGACCAAAAAATAATTAAGCAAGAACATCCCGATGTATATACACATGATAGGATGGGATTTGCTTTAAGAGGACTAAACGGGACTTATCCATCACCTGAGAAAGTATTTACTCCTGAGGGTCGATTTTCTCATCTAGTCGGAAATAGTAAATTCTTAAAGAGTATATTCGTTGTAAGCAAGGTTCGCTGTGAAATCGATAGCAAATCATATTGCCTTTCGCAACACGTGACATGGACATATCAAGACCATGTTACAGATCCTGTAAAACGTATGGATGACATACCAATAATGCTCCTTCACCAAGATCTTTATCTCATAGAAGATACCTTAAATGAAATCGATACTATCTTTCAAAGGGCTATCCTTTGGAATAAAGAAACTGGGACTATAGAAAATTTGATCGAGGATGTTGGTACTATCAGGTATTTACTTGCTCATTCTATGCCTTATATCAGAGGATCGGCCGCCATAGCAGAATGGCTGGAGGAAGCAATATTTCGAAGCCATGATCTCGATATGCAAAGAGTTCCTGAAAAACCTGGAGATCTGGCAGCACTTGCCAGTCCAACTCTCGATGTCTTCATGAACGAAGAATATAGAACTACTATACAGATATGCAATTCTAAATAGAAATTCAGCTGCAGAATATACACCTTTCACGAAAAGACCACTTTTAAAAGAGTGGTCTTTTTTATTTTATAATTGCTATCAGATTCTAAAAAAATAGACAGAAAATTGTCTTTGCATCATATATCTTGAATTGTAATTATTTTTTACACTCAAGCAGAGTCATAAAAATAAGCCTCTAAATGCTAAATCATCGTAGATAAAAAATTGACCTTACCATGGAGTATGAAAATGCTATTTTTAAACATAATCCTATCAACACAAATCCTGGCATCAATCTATACTACGCAAATGCCTTTTGGAAACGTATGCCAAAGTGAAACATGCTTACCTTCATCTCAAAACAATCATCTACACAAAGAACGTAACTACTCCAAAGAACCATTAACAGATTATCAGAGAGTATTCATTTATAATTTATTCAAAGTTTTTAATGAAAAACCCTTAAACGAAATCATCCTAAATACTAAAGACAATTTAATGTCAAAAAGTGTTCTTGTTATGCACAATATTCACCCACAAGTATTATTTAATTTTATTTTTCAGGAAATAGATGAAAATATTTTAAAAGGGATAATAAACAATGAAGAAAAATTAAATTTCCTTGCATTTTTTTTTACGCAAGAAATAAACAAAAAAGTTCCTTTAGATGAAATAGATTCTTTTATAGTAAGCATCTGTGCAGAAGCGGGTTGCGATGAATCAGTTGTAAAAAACCTTTTTCATGAAAAAAAATTCAAAGATCTACTACTGATGATTATGGATACCTCAGACCAAATTAAAATTAAAAAATTTTAAGGACATATTCTAAATAAAGTAAATCGTTAAATTTTAGTTGTTAAGTACCATTTTTTTATATATAACATTTATTTTTTAATAAAAGGAGATCTAGGTGAGAAAACTTTTTTTAATTTTGACGACTCTATTATTTTTATTGTCCGGGATATTTTGTGGAAACTCCACTTATGCTGAGAGTATCCAAAATGAAAAAAGCGAATTAATTGGCTTAGATCTTTTACAAAAGGATCTTATGCCCAAGCATATCTCATTTATAGTAGATGGTAATAGAAGGTGGGCTACTCAAAATGGTTTATACACAGGACAAGGTCATATTATAGGAGCTGAAAAGCTTATCGAGTTAATTAAATTTATCATAGATAAAGACCTCGGAATTGATTACCTATCATTCTTTGGATTCTCTACTGAAAACTGGAAACGAAAAAAAGAGGAAGTGGAATTTCTTATAAATGTATTTTGTGATCTCTTCGATGAATTACCGATGCGTTTTAAAGATTATAACATCAAGATAGAAATCATTGGTGACATAAGTAAATTCCCAGAAAATATGCAACAAAAGCTACAATACCTTAGGGACAATTCAAGTAATGATCCCGATTTAACGGTTATCATGGCACTCAACTATGGTGGTAGAGAAGAAATAAAAAGAGCATTTTCTAAAATTCTCGATGATTTTGAGATAGGAAAGATCACAAAAGAAAGCATATCAGAACAACTCATAAGCCGTTATCTAGACACATCTCATTTTCCAGATCCTGATCTTAT
>VGMB01000246.1 GCA_016866585.1 Chlamydiota bacterium | reverse complement strand
ACTAAAACAGGGAAATCGATGTGATTTACAGGGACAAGACTCATAGTATTAACCTTATGTTATATTAGCCTATTCATCCCCGGATACGCTTTATTTTGCCTATATTGTACAAATTCTATGTTAGCATATGATAAAGAACATGGGTTAAAGTGTTTGCAGATTGATTACCATTATTATAATACACTGCTAGATGCAAAATAATAAGACCTTACTCCCCTATTACGTATTACTTGCACAATTGGCTCAAAGAATTGAGTCAGCTCTGCATTATTATTTTCCCGGGCCTTCTGCAAACCCTGCTGCATAGGATGTAAGTGAAGGGTTGCTCCCTGAGAAATTAATAAGCGGATCATCTCCATGGAAGCAGCGTTTTGCACAGCCAAATTTCTATCCATATCAGCTATCTCTTTGTCATCAGCTAGAAGTAAAGCTGCCATTTCAAGGTTATTATTCTCCACTGCAGATATTACAGCGCAACCTCTAAAGTATGTTGTTAGACCTGTATCGTCAGCAAGAAGTAAGCGAATCATGTCAATATTATTATTCTTTGCAGCAAGTTTAACAAACTCACCTATATCCTCTTGTAAAAATGAGGAAACACGTGAATGAAGTAAAACAAACATCGGAAGATTATCATTCCTTATAGCCTCTCTTATGGCCCAAGATACATCTACTGTTGAAATCTCTCTACCATTAGCTAAAAGTAAAGACAGCATGCTCATATTATTATTCACTGCAGCACAAATTACGGCTCCACCTCTTGACTCCATCGAAATGTCTTTTTCTTCAGCAAATAGCAAGGAAAACATCTCTTCATTATTATTATGTGCTGCCCACATTACCCCTTCCGATCTACTTTCATCTGGTATCTCATTATCACCGTTAAGTAGCAACCTAACCATCTCTAGGTTGTTATTCTGAGCAGCAAAACACACAGCTTTGCCTCTACCCTCTGTTACTATTTGCTCCGAGAACTCATTTATAAAGCTGTGTAATCCTTTCATAAAACAGATTTTCACACACATGATCTGCACATTGTGTGATAGGGTATGAATCAATGCAATTTCCTCAGAACTAAAACCTTGGATGGATTTTTTCTCCAATAAAAGAGATGCTATTTCATCTTTATCCTCCTCAGAAGAGACTCTTAAAGCATCTAACCATGTTGCACCATCTAAAGAATTATGTCGCAGGTAACTCACAATATTTTTCATATTTGAAGATCTTATGTCTTCCAGTAGCCCACTTCCCTCATAGGCCGGTGTTATTGAGCCTAAAATTTCATCGATATTTCCCTCTTGAATCATCAACAGAAGAGCTTGCTTTATGTCTATATCTTGTAAACATCCTACATATGCACTTGTTGATCTCAAGATTGTTTGAGTCAAATCTGTGGTAAGCGGAAGGTGTTGCATCCATGAAAGAATCTGCTGTGGCGCTGTATTTTGTTGCGCAAGAAATACATTGAGAGACTTTGAAACAACAGCCCATGCTATGGATCCAAATTTTTTATGCGTGAGGAGTTTATTTTCAAGTATTGCTCTATTTTTAGCAGCACGAAGAGCAGTAAAAGAGCCTTTGAATCTTGTAATATCACTTTTTATCTTGTGGAAATCTTGCTCAATTTTCTCTAAAGATCGTAATTGGTCTAATTCAAATAGTCTTTCTTCAAATAGAGCCTGAACATCGCTTGGTTGCTGTTTTATTTTGCTTTTAAAGATCTCTATTTTGTTATCTACAGGTAAGTATGAACTTATTCCCATTCTTGTATACGTTGAGGTGTTTTGTATATTATCAGAGAAAAATTTCCGATATGAAAGGCTTGCATCAAAAGACACATGCTCCACAAACGCAGATATGGAGTTTCTAATAGGGATAAGCTCATTTATAGCATCTTTTGAATAGATGCCGTGTCTATTTATCCATTCTTCTAAATCGTTAAAATGAATCCTTGCATCATCCCAATCGTCTATTAGAAGGCTTTCATCTTGTGTAACTATTTCAAAATATCTATCAAGAACCTCAGCAAATATAGAACTTCTTTGCTCATCACTCAAACACCCATACTTTTCTTGCAAAATCTCTAAATATTCCTTATTAAAAGAATCCTCAAAGTACGCGTATAAATCTAAAAAATTAATTCCTTCAAAATCACTATCAGCTTGTTCTATGCCTAGATCTTCATGAGCATAACCCAAATGGAAAATTTTATTAGTTGCAGCAATTGCCTTTTCATAGCCATGTACATCTGCTCCAAAAACATCACTTTCAATACGTGTAGACACATACTTTTTAAGCAGGCTTCTCCGTGTATCTTTAGACAGTTCCCATGCTAGAGTATGAAGATTGGCATCATCTTTGTGTGACATATTTTCGAGCTGAGCAATTCTTATATTCCAACCTGTCCTGCAGGTATCGAGGAACGATTGTTCTCCTTGTCTATCAATATTATCAAGTGCGTATTCATGTTCATCACTTTCACTCAATTTTAATGTAGCTTTTACAAAGCGCACTCCGAGTTCGTAGTACTGTTTTTTTCTATTCTCTATATTTTCATTATCAAAATGTATGCAGACAGGAAAATCCCTTATCTTCTGCTTAAAGCTTTCCCATGAGATTCTTCTTGCATTCCAATCCAAATCTGCTTGTCCCTCTTTTAAACGAGGTTCTTTTTCTTCTAACTCTGCTACTACAGATTCAAAACTCTGAATAAGGGAATCCTCGGAAATACTCTGTCTTGCTGCCATTAAGATTGATGAAAACGCTTCAAATTGTGAATTTCTCTCCAAACATATGGGCATATCATTCCACTCTTTAGCATCTATTTCATTTAAAAGAGCTTGCAACTGACTTATTAAAGATTCTTTTATGGCATCTACTGTCTGCGCTGTTTCCTTATGAAAGTAAACTGCTAAAACATCCACA
>VGMB01000245.1 GCA_016866585.1 Chlamydiota bacterium | reverse complement strand
TAACCTACAACGAAGCGTTAGCCCAAAGACTAAATGTCATGGACGCTACGGCAATAGCCTTATGTAGAGAGAATAAACTGCCGATTTATGTGTTTAATCTTTTTCAAAAGGGCTCTTTACTCCAAGCTATTTGCAAAAGACAGGGTGGTACCCTGGTTACAGGAGAAAATGAATGAGTATTACAGATCAGACAAAAGCAAAAATGCAAGCTGCCATAGAACATTTCAAGCAAGAATTGAAAAATTTACGTACAGGAAGAGCAAACCCTGCCATATTAGATAATGTATTTGTAGAGGTGTATGGCACACAAGTAAGGCTTAAAGAATTGGCTTCTGTAGCTGCTCCCGAGCCAAGACAACTACTTGTTACCCCTTTTGATAGATCCACCGCAGGCGCTGTTAGTAAGGGAATTGAAAAAGCAAATTTAAATCTTCAGCCTATGCTCGACGGAACTGTTATCCGTATCAATATTCCTCCCATGGATGAATCTACTCGTAAAGAAATGGTCAAAATTGGAAAAAGAAAGGCAGAAGAAACTAAGGTGACTATTCGTGAAATTCGAAGAAAAAATAACGAAATAGTCCGAAAACAAAAAGCTGACTCAGAAATTACTGAAGATGTTATGAAGAAGCAAGAGAAGATGATTCAGGATTTTACGGATCAATTTTGCAAAGAAATCGATGATCTTATGAGCGTAAAAGAAAAAGAAATAATGACTGTGTGAAAAAGTGTTGCAAATAAATCCGAGGCACGATTATACTCGTGCCTTCTTCGATGAATGATTGAGTCGAAGGAAAGAGGCCCCATCGTCTAGCCTGGCCTAGGACACCAGATTTTCATTCTGATAACAGGGGTTCGAATCCCCTTGGGGTCAACAACGAGACTTTAGCTCAGTCGGTAGAGCATCTCACTTTTAATGAGAGGGTCGATGGTTCGAGTCCATCAAGTCTCAAACTAAAGCACCTGGATTCCAGGTGCTTTTTTTTTATCAATACTATATCTTTCACCGATATACGAATTGCTTCTTTGGATATTTCTTCTTTTTTTAAATCGACAGTGATGCTACTTTCCTCAAAGAAAAAAATTACATTGAGGAGAGAGGATGAAACGTTTTTTATTGTTAGTTTTTGTCTTGGCAACAACTATTGGAAACGCATTCGATAATCAGTATAATAAACATGATCCTGATACAAAAATTTCTTCTTTTTTTCTTATGGGAGAACGTTGTTCTGGAACTAAGTTTGTGAATTCTTTAATTAGTAGAAATTTTAATATTGAAAAAGCTAAATTTTCCCATAAACATTTCATACCATGGTTAAATGTTTCTAAAAGTGATAAGATTAATTCATCTCAACTCACGAACTCCGAAACAATACAGCTATTTAAAAATACTGAACATGTTCTATTTATATTTTTGGTGCGAGATCCTTACGATTGGCTGAGAAGCTTTTATCAGAAACCTCACCATGTAAAAAACGATCTTAAAAAGAATTTCAGCACATTTATATCACATAATTGGGAATGTTATGGGCATCAGTCAAATCCTGAAATTACAGAAGTTGATAATTGGAATCCTTGGAAAGGTCGAAAATTTAAAAATGTGTTAGAATTGCGAAAATATAAAAACTTGAATTTTATGCAAGTTAGTTCTTTTGTTAAAAATTATTTACTAGTTCGTTATGAAGATGTAAGAGATAATCAGGAAGAATTTATAGAATTCATAGCATCATTTTATAGCATGGAAAAGAATGAAGAATTTAAGCCAACTCTAACTTATGTGGGGTTTAAAGAAAATAATCAAGAATTTAAAATCTCCGAATATTTCATTCCTGATCTAAAGCAAGTTCTTCATATAAATCGATCTATGGATTGGAATATCGAAAGAGCCTTAGGTTACTTTGAGAAATCTCGCTTAGATCTAGCACATGATAATAGATAAAGCGACGAACATTAAAAGGATTACAGCCTCATTTTATTTAAATGATAGGCTGTAATTTTCTATTTGTATCACTATCTTGACTTCCCATATGAGTGTAAGATTTTCTAAGATCAAAGATAGATCCTGTTAAGTTATGTTGTGATAAGATTTGTACTACTGATGTAGCTACATCTTCCTTGTCCAAAAGATGATCAAAAGGTTCGCTAGGGAAATTTAATAGCCGCAGTGGGGTTAATGTTCTTTGTGGTGCAAATGCATTTACGCAAAGATCAGGGAGTTCTTCAGATAAACCCTGGGTAAAATTAACTATAGCTGCTTTACAAGCACTGTAGACTGCATAATTTTTTCTACCTTTAAAGTACGAAGAGGATGTTATATTTAAAATATGGCCTCCAGAGTTTATTTGGGCATATTTGCAGCAATACAGGCTTGCTATTAGGTTTGTTTCTACTAGATCTATGATCTGCTTTGGATCTAATGTTTTAAATGGTTGATAAATCATGCTGCCTATGCAATTAATAAGACCATCGATTTTTCCGTATTGCAAGTGTATCTCTTCAAAAATTTGTTGTACTTGTTCCGGATTACATAAGTTTGCTTGGTATTCTTTAGAGTTTTTGGAAATCGGAATAGCTTTTGCTCCCATAGACTCAAGCCTAGAGCATATGGCGGAGCCTATTCCGCCAGTTCCTCCTGTCACAACATAAGTTTTATTTTTTACATTCTGTATATTTTTAGATTGTGTTGCCTTTTGAGATAATCTGAGAATTTGCTCGGCTAAAAAAAGATCTAGCTCGGTTGTGATTTTGATATTGTGTTCATCGCCTTCAACAATAAACACATGTTTGCCAATTCTTGTTAGAAGAGAACAATCATCTGTAGCTTCGCTATAAGAGTCTTTAATTGCCTTTTCATGGGCTTCTAGGATAGTAGGAAGATAAAAACTTTGAGGTGTCTGCCCTCTGAGGTACTGTTCTCTAACTGGGATACGCT
>VGMB01000244.1 GCA_016866585.1 Chlamydiota bacterium | reverse complement strand
TTCATGAATATGCCAACATATGATGAATCGCAATGGTTGGAGTTCAAGAACAAAATCGATGCAAAGATAGAGCCGCTTGAAGCTAATAAGATCTGTGGTAGTGACAAGAGCACCGAGGTGTTTAAAACATGCTATCGCCATCTTAAAGCAACAAATCTTCGAGGAATAATTTCTCTTGAGAACCAAGATGTGGCAACTTATCATCCTCCAGTTAAACCTGACTTGATCATCTGCAATCCTCCTTATGGAAAGAGACTAGAGCTTAATAAAGCGATTACATTTGGGATTAAGCAGTTTATCGATAGGGAATGCAAAAGCACAACGCAAGTTTACATACTGACATCTGAAGAAAGTATGATAAGGGAGCTTGGGGCTGAGGGTGAAAAGATCATGTCATTTAAGAACGGAGGTCTTTCAGTATCTCTGTATAGGATGAGAAAACAGCCATAGCAAAAAACTTTTTTTCTTGACGAGGAGGGAATATCTAGGTAGATTTCTCTATTATATCCCCAACATATGCTCAAGGAAAATGGCTGAAAAGACCGAAAAAGCGACCCCTAAGAAGTTGCGTGATGCAAGAAAAAAAGGACAGGTCGCAAAATCTCAAGATTTCCCGTCTGCTTTCACGTTCGTGGTGTCTATCGCCACGACATTATCGCTATCGGGATATCTTTTTCAGCAACTTGCCACCTATATAATATCCACATTCAAAATGGTAGGATCTAAATCCGATCTTCAGAAAATGGCGCCTGTTATTATATACCAAGCAATAGATGTGATCTATAGAACGAGTATACCTATAGCTCTTTTCACAGCGATAACAGGTATGCTTGTTAGTTTTTTGATAGTGGGTCCGATGTTTTCTTTAGAGGCTATGAAACCTGACATAAAAAGGTTGAATCCAATTGACAACATAAAAAACATGTTCAAGCTGAAAACTGTCGTTGAGCTTATAAAATCTATACTTAAAATTTCGGGGGCTATATTTCTAATTTATACGGTAGTTATGGACAGCCTGCCAGAGATTACAGCAACAGTGGGCATGTCTGTTTTAGGAATAGCTAACGTGTTCAATGATTTTTTGGTTAAAGTCGTAGTTAGAATTGGGATTTTTTTTCTTGTGATCGCCATTTTCGATCTTGTTTATCAAAAGAAAAACTTTGAAAAAGAAATGAAAATGGAAAAATTTGAGGTCAAGCAAGAGTATAAAGACACAGAGGGAGACCCTCATATAAAGAGCAAACGAAGGCAGACGGCGCAAGAAATTGCTTACCAAGAAGGCCCGTCTGCTGTAAAAAGAGCTAAAGCAGTAATAACAAACCCGATTCATATAGCGGTGGCGATCATGTACAACTCAGAAACTGAGCCGGCACCAAAGATTATTACCATGGGCAAAGGAGTCATAGCAGATAGGATCGTTAAGGAAGCGATTAGTTACAACGTACCTATCATGAGGAATGTTACTTTGGCTCAGAAGTTATTTGAAAAGGGAGAAATAAATTATTTTATTCCTGAGGAGACCTATCAAGCCGTAGCTGAAATATTACGATGGCTTGAAAGCATGGAATCAGAGGAAACCATAGGTACGGAGTTATTCCAATGAAAAATTTCATAGAAAAAGCGGCTAGAACTCTAGGTGGCGATAAAGCGCTACAGATCATTAGTCGATCTAGCGATATCATATTAGCATTTTTCATAGTCATATTGATCATGATGATCATTATTCCAGTACCACCCACAATCCTGGACCAATTGATTGCCATAAACCTTGCGATATCGATATCTCTTTTGATGGTGGCGTTGTATATACCTAGAGCAGTGCAGTTATCTATATTCCCCTCACTTCTTTTGATTACGACCTTATTTCGTCTGGGTATAGAGATATCAGCAACAAGGCAGATTCTTTTACATGCTGACGCAGGCCATATCATTTTCGCATTTGGTAATTTCGTTGTTGGTGGTAACTTCGTCGTCGGAGCGATTGTCTTTTTAATTATTACAATTGTTCAGTTTATTGTTGTTACCAAGGGTGCCGAGCGTGTGGCCGAGGTTGCCGCGAGATTTACATTGGACGCTATGCCAGGTAAGCAGATGAGTATCGATGCAGACATGCGTTCTGGTGTTATCGATGCAAATCAGGCTAGAGAGCTACGTCTTGCGTTAACCAAGGAAAGTCAGCTGTACGGAGCCATGGACGGTGCGATGAAGTTCGTCAAAGGGGACGTTATCGCAGGTATCGTTATTGCGGTCATCAACATCGTAGGGGGTCTTATCATAGGGGTATCTATGCATGGGATGACTGCGATGCAAGCGGCGCAGGTATACACCCTACTTTCTATTGGTGGTGGCCTTATAGCCCAGATCCCTTCGCTTCTTATATCTCTTACAGCGGGTATCGTAACTACTAGGGTGTCATCAGATAAGAAAGACTCTAACCTTGGTAAAGATATGTCTGGCCAGCTTTTGGGACAACCAAAAGCGATAATGCTTGCTGCGTCAGTAATCTTTGGAATGGGATTTATTAAGGGATTCCCTTCAGCGATCTTCATCATCATTGCTTTGGTACTTGGTGGAGTAGGTTTTGCAGTATGGTTTAATGCTCGTAAAGCTGAAGCCAAGGCTCTTGGAGGGATGGCCGGCGGTACAATGACAACGGATGTTGAAGGGCATGCCGTGGTTAGAGGCTCTGAAGACGACTATGCTCTAACGCTTCCTGTAATACTAGAGGTAGGAAAGAACCTATCTCAAATGATAAAAAAAGATAAGCAAGGCGGTACATTTATTGATGAGATGATTCCTAAAATGCGCCACGCCCTATACCAGGATCTGGGTGTAAGGTTTCCTGGGGTGCACGTAAGGACAGACTCTCCTATTTTAGAACCGGATGAGTATTCTATTTTCCTAAACGAAGTGCCTATTGTTAGAGGTAAAATTTTAGACA
>VGMB01000243.1 GCA_016866585.1 Chlamydiota bacterium | reverse complement strand
AAACCAGCATCTATTGCTGCTTGATAATCTTGATTGTCTGCAGTAGTAACTAATTTTCCATTATTGATTTGAGGAGCCGCTGTAATTAGAATCGTAGTGTCAATTTGTTTGATATTATGAAGTAAAATTAGAATCAAATTGGGATCTGTTTTTACCTCGATATCAAAATCTATCCCATCTAGATTATTGGCACGGATAAACGTTACAATATTCGTGGCTAACTCTGATATTTGGTTGGTACTTAATACTCCAGGATTAAAAGTATTTGATTGACCTCCTACTGAAACAAGAGTTTTCATGTTGTTGTTTTTTGCTTCAGTGAGTTTTTGCTTTAGAATATTTTCTGAGGAGCTATCATAAAAATCGATTGTTGTCGTATTTATTTTTGCAAATCCAAAGATCACCATATTGTATCCATCTTGATTTGCTTGGGATATTGAGACTTTTAGTGCAGAACCTGCTGCCGTTGTATCTAAATAGCCTGCTATTAAGTTGTCTGAGTAGACCTGAGATAAAATCGATAAAAGTAAACAGGTTGATACTGCTATTTTTTTGATCATACATTCTTTCCTCTTTTGATAAGACTACGAATCAATGTTTTGGGTGCATTATTTCCAAAAAAGGCAAAGAAGGTAAAGGTTTTTTTAATTAACAGGTGGATTTTTAGATTGAAACATGACTGTAAGCAAAAAAACCTGTGGAGGTTATCCACAGGTTTTTATCGCAGACTCTACAAACATTAATATTAGGTAGTAGCTTCTTGCGGTTTGAGGTTCTCTGTTTTTGGAGAATCTTGTGTTGCGCTTCCTTGCTCTTTCTCTGAATTGAGAACAGCAAATTGCTTACCAAGAGACTTTGTTGCTCCAATCCAAGCAAATATGATTAGAAATAGGATTGCGGCTACATAAGGAGTAATTGCTCCTAAAGATCCGCAAGCTACGATCAATCCTTGTTGAACTAGAGATCCACCAGACTTACCTAATCTAGCTCCTACAACGTCAATAGCTGCTTTACCTTTAACTTTTGATTCTTGATCAAGAGGAATGTAAGCCATTTCTTTGGTTGGATCGAATAGGGAGTACTTGGAAGATTTACTCATAATATTTTGAGCTGTACCAAAAAGAACGGCAAGCATGAGAGGTGTAGTACCTAGCATAGCTATAATTCCTGTTAGGCCTTCTCTAAATATTACGAAAGCAAAGAATCCTGCGCCTGTTGCTAAAAGAACAACTGGTGTGATTAAAGCAGCTTTAGTCCAGCCAAATTTACGGATTACATTACCGCCAACAAAAAGCATCATGAGGATAGTGGCAGCTCCTGTTATAGTGGAGAAGTATCCCATAAATGCGCTATATTCGTTAGGATTTGGGTATTGGAGTTTAAGTTGTCCTTTCCAGGTAACTTCAACTAGGTTTATAGCTATACCATAACCGATAACAAGTATCGCTAGGCATCCAATGTATTTAGATCTTGCAAGGTAACCAAAACTTTCTTTTAAAGACATTTTTGGTTTTTGCTTTTTACCCTTTTTAACTTCTGTTGAATCATAGAAGCGTGGGTCTGTAAGAACGTTTTTATTTATCCACCAGTAGATACCCATGATGATAAGGCCAGAAACAACAACCATGCTTAGCATGTAGTTAAGGGAAACCCCCCAAGCATCAACGCCTGCAGGTAGTTTGCTTCTTATATCAGAGAAGTAAATAATTGCTGGTCCTGAGAATAGCATAGCTACGTTAGCACCAAGTCCAAACATAGCATAGAATCTTTTTGACTCGGAAACACGAGTGATGTCATTAGCAAATCCCCAAAAAAGTAGAGAAATTGCTACGCTTCCCCAAAGCTCTGACATAATATAGAAAAGAGCATATGTCCAGTTACGGAATAAAGCAACAAGACCTGCTAAGCCTTTTGGTAGAAAGGCTTGAAGAGAGTCAGCAGCTACTGTTGGGTGAAGAGCATCTTTGCAAGGGTACAGTATAAGCGCGAATATAGCAAAAAAAGCGATGAACGCGGATATTGTTGTGTAGAAAAGCTTTGTTTTGCTTAGTACGTTACTTAACTTTGCATAACCGATCATAAATAAAATCGCAAAAGGTAAAACTCCCCATACTTTAAGGAATGGGATCGCTTCAGCACCAGAACCTGGAGCAGTTACGATAAGAGCGTCTTTTGTATCTCTAAGAATCGTGTAATTGAAATTAATAAAGAAAAATAAGAAAAACATTGGGAGGAGCTTTTTGAGCTCAAAATTATGGACTGGCCAAAAAAATGACCGCCATCTGCCGAATTCGGCTTTTGTGGGTTGAGACATGTTTAATTACCTCTAGACAAGTTATAATAAACAGTGCGTTAGTATTTACTAACGCGATTTTGTTGAAAATTTTAATTTGGCCAAACTTATGTTGCCAAAACAGTAATATTGTAGTTCATTTTTGTTAAAACTCAAGACAATTTTGTCTCTTGATCTAATTCAAAAAAGAATTTTTTAACTTAAATTATAATCCGAAATTAATTATAAATCAAATCGATTGTTAATTAATTGCAAAATAAAAGCGTTGTTTTATAAAACAACGCTTTTATATAAAAAATATTATCGCATTAATGCTGCTTGCTGTAATAGTTCTGCTTGAGTTTGGTATGCAGCAGTAGCTTCAACATATGCATTCCAAAGTTCTTGCTCAACTTTACCATGACGTATAGAAGCGATTAGCTCTCTTTTGCATGTAGCAACAGATTTTTTAGGAGCTAAAATTGAAATCATTTCTTTATCGCCAGCTAGACGGGCTATATTAAGCATTCTTTCTAGTTGCATGCGAGAAAATGTATATTGGTCTCTGCGCTTTCTAGATCCTCTTGGAGCTCTTCTTTTTGGGTTTATTACAGAAGGTCTGTCTGAATTGATAATGAATTTTTCAATTAATGTCCCAAGTTCGGCTGGTTGGC
>VGMB01000242.1 GCA_016866585.1 Chlamydiota bacterium | reverse complement strand
GCTTTTGAAGAAATTTCTTCTATGTTTTTATCGGAAAAATCCAGAATTCAAAAAACGTTAATAAGCGTTTTAGCTCTGCTTAAAACGGAAAAATCTTTTGAGTTTTTACAGAGTCTTCTCCTAATTATAAATAGAGAACATTTAAGAGATGTTTTAATCGGATTGAAAATGAATAAAAATTCAGATATTCGAGTGAGCTTTGATAAAATGCTTGCCGATGAGTTAAATAATTTATCTGAAATAAAAAAGCTTATTAAGTTTTTAGGTTCTGAAAATACGGAGGTTCTATTTACGTTATTATCCAGGGAAATCGAAATAATACAGCAGGTCTGTTACCTAATTTTATCATTTTTATATCCTAAAATTTCATTTGCATGTGTAGATCCGATGTTAATACATAAAGATGAGAATTTCGAAAGTAATCTTGAGGAAATTTTGATTCTTTCGATGAAAAAGAGTGAAATAAAAAAAATCAAAGAATGTTTGTTATTTGTACCTAAAATTAATCCGGATTCATCGGTGGAGCTTAAGGGTGCTGTTTTGAAAATTTTGGAGTATAGCTCTAAGGCATACATCCCATCGCTTAAATCTGCAGCTATTTACACTTTGGGATTGTTAGGTTTTACAGAAACTAAAAATCTCGTTGAGATGCAGAGCGAAGATAACGATCCTCTGCTAGCAGAATTTAAGCCGATTACGTTGGAGCTCTTTCAACGCAAATAAAATTGGAGCGTCTATGAATACTTTTGAAAAAATGTTGTTTTTAAAGTCTACCCCTTTGTTCTGTATGATAAAAGAAGAGGCTTTGATTAATGTTGCTCAGTCGATGGAAAATGAAACTGTTGCCGCAGGTAAAACTATAATTAAAAAGGGGGAAGTCTCAGATACAATGTATGTTATAGTTAGTGGTAAAGTGAAAATACATGATGGCTCTATCTTGATTAAGGAAATGTCTTCTAAGGAAATATTTGGAGAGCTATCAACATTTTTACTTGATGAGAGGATAGCTTCAGTAACTACTGTGGAGGATTGTTTTTTTTTAAAAATTAATCAGCCGATTATCTATGAACTAATAGAAGCTCTTCCGGAGTTTTCTTTAGGTGTTATTCAGTTTTTATGTAAACGAATTAGAGAAATTTCAAAAAGTCAAATAGAAGCTCTTCCAAGGAAAGGATAGAGAGGGAGTAGAAACGGCAGCTATATGGTTGATAGCAAAAACGTTTAGATTGATCCAACTCTTTGCTTTTGAAATAAAACTGAGGGAAGATGATAAGCCGGATTTTGTCTTCAGCTTTTCAGCTTAGAGCAATCATTCCTCTAGGAACTGCGTCGCCACAGCTCTCAAGCGATTTACCTTAGGGCCTCCTGGAGCGGGAGTGTATGCCCTTATAATTCTTGCTTCAGATAGGGTTTGTAGCACTCTACATCTCTGCAGAAGTGGCCAGACTCATAAAGTCGGCATTTTCATCCTGTTCTTAAAAGACTTGCGTCTTAAGACGGTATATTTTCTGTTACACTTTCCGTAGCCTTACGGCCCCCAGTCTTTCACTGGTATCTGCTCCTAAGAAGTCCAGACTTTCCTCTCCTGGGGAGTTTTGCATCCCCAGCAGCGATTGCCTACCTTCCCTCATGAAGGATTCAATTATGCGCTAGCAAAGCGACGACGACGGCGTTTTGCACCTGAAGTGTCTTCTGATTCAACAGTAGCATCTTGCCAGTAGTGGATTCGAGAGCAATGTTCGCAGAATACAAGGTTTTCACCTTTACGCACTAGGTTCTCGTGTTGAGCTGTAAGAACGATGTGGCATCCGCTACATGTTCTGTTTTCTACAGGAACAATAACTCTGTCTTTTTTATTTTTAAGTAGTCTTTCGTAAATTGCTAAGAGCTCGGAATTTGCGTGTTTGGCAAGTTCGTCTCTTTGTTGTTTTAAAGAAATCCCTTCGTCGTTAATCATTTGAATACTGGATTGGATTTCATTTTCAAGAGCTTTGCTGCTTTCTTCTGAATTTTTCAAGCTGCTTTTTATTTTCTCTAGAAGCTCTTCTTCTGAATTCTTTTTATCGACGAGATCGGAAACTTTTTGTTCAACAGCAAGTTTTTCTCGTTCAGCAGCAGTCATCTCTTGAGTAAGTGCTGTGAACTCATCTGCTTTTTTAATATTAGACTGTTGAGTTTCGATTCTTTTAATCTTAGCATTGATGTCTTGAATTTTAACTTCTTGAGCCTGAACAGTTTTATCGAGTTCTTGGATTTCTTTTTCCTTGTCTTCGTACTGTATATACAGTTCTTTTCGCAGGGCTTCGATCTGCTGAAGTTCTTTTTGTCTTTCTTTTTTGAGCCGCATAAGGCGGATCATTTTCATATCGTAATCTTGAATATCTATAATGACTTTAAGTGCTTCTTGCATGGAATTCTCGCCATTTTGAAAGTGGGTAATTTTGAAGATCATAACATTATCTCTGTGGGGAAATATACCTCAAGAGAAAAGATCGATTTATTGCGATTTTAACATAAAAATACTTTGAATCAAAAATAAAATTTGGTAATTCACCTTTTTTAGAAAATTAATTAGGAGGATAGGTGTGACAAAGGATATGAAAGTAGTGAAAAAGACTAGTTGCCATCATAAGAGCTCATGTAGTGATCGTGATCGAGAGGTGATAAATGATGCAGGTAAAGTCGTAGTAAAATTTGATGTTGGTTTTAGTAATGCTTTGTTTATCAGGGGACAAGGAGCTGGACTTAGCTGGGAGAAGGGAGTTCCTCTAAAGAACGTAGGGGCATGCGAGTGGGTTTGGGAGCCTGATCATGCGTTCAATGAATGTGAATTTAAAGTTTTAATCAACGATCAACAATATGAAAATGGAGAAAATCACCACATACGTTACGGTGATGTGATCCAATATATCCCGGTATTTTAGGTATAGCTATACAAAGGAAGTATCTCGTGGATTAATCTTTAATCGACGAG
>VGMB01000241.1 GCA_016866585.1 Chlamydiota bacterium | reverse complement strand
TGGTAATATTTTTTGGCAGAAAGCGCATCTGTCGCGATGTTACCGATCATTTCTGAATAAACCTTGCAGGCGCTATCAAAACCAAAGGATATGGGGACATGATCATTTTGCAGATCCCCATCAATCGTTTTAGGCACTCCCACAACCGTCGTTTGGCATCCATTTTGTTGAAAATACTCAGCAAGAACAGCAGCATTTGTATTTGAATCATCGCCACCAATAACAACAAGTCCATCAAGAGCTAATTTTTGCACTGTTTGCAATGAAGACGCAAGCTGCTCTTTCGACTCAATTTTGGTTCTTCCAGAACCAAGCATGTCGAATCCACCTTGATTTCTGAAACGATCTATGATTATCTTATCTAAATAGAGATATCTAGCTTCTATGACTCCTGCAGGTCCTGATAAAAAGCCAATCACCTCGCTATCAGAGTTTAAGCTTTTAACAGCATCAAATATTCCTGCAATAACATTATGACCACCTGAAGCTTGACCTCCAGAAAGCACCACGCCTATTTTCATTTTATCATAAGTTAAACAATTTTGCCTTGAAGCTCCTCTTACAACTCCATGATTGACAAGGTGGGGAAACATATCTTTTATTTGGGGAGATATTGATACATTTGTTGTTTGTTTTTCCAAAGAGATGCAGCTGAGGTTTTGTAGAACCTTTGGCAGAGTTAAAGGATGGTTTAAAAGAGCTTTTTGTAAAAGGCTGATATTGGAGT
This sequence comes from Chlamydiota bacterium, assembly GCA_016866585.1. Taxonomy (GTDB): domain Bacteria; phylum Chlamydiota; class Chlamydiia; order Chlamydiales; family Rhabdochlamydiaceae; genus VGMB01. The sequence goes on along the minus strand of VGMB01000241.1, from coordinate 2,260 downwards.
TCATAGAGTCAATCCTTAAATTGATAAAATACAAACTCCTTCAAGATACAATTTTTAGTAATTTGAAAAAATAAGAATCGAATTTATATATTTATACTTTAAGGTTCAGTGCAAAAGGTGCTTTCTTTATGAATTATACTGGATTCAATTTTATTCAAGGCAGTACCGATAACATCTTTAAGAATCTGAGTACGCTGAACATGAAAAGGGTCAATTTCTGTAGAAAATAAAATTTCTAAATCTAAAAAGCCTGCAGGATCAGAGCTGGTGTACTTTTCACTTAATTCGGACATAACAAGGCTTGTAAACTCATCCGACATTTTTTTAAATATCATATAAGCCTTTGATATATTACATTTTTCATAAAGATCTATAATTATATTAGCCATTTCTCTGTTAATGGCATAAAATTTCACATCCGCAGCTACAGACTTACCGTGCTCTGAAAAAAATGCATGTTCCCCGAAGCGCAAATCATGATCTCTGTACCTTCCTGCTCTTCTTTCAATATCATACACAGTAAAAAACATGTGCTTCTTCAACGCTTTAGGTAGACTATCAAAGCAAGATCGCTGGACGGTTACATCACCCCTGATATATTTTTCTAATAATAGAAGAAGATCTGCTCTGCCTTCTCGTATTGTGCTCACCTGGAAAATATCAGAACGTTCAAGAATCCTAATCAACCCTAAATTGGTGATCTGTACTTTTCCAATATCTATATCCCAACATTTTTCCAAGTCCTCACAATCTGCAATGAGCTCCGAAAACACAGGATACATCGATTCAGGGGGAACCTCTCTAGATAAAAATGTTTTAAAATCATCGATAACTTGTTCAACAGATAAATGTTTAAAAAACTTTTCAAGAATATCTGTGTTGGAAACCTCTAAAAGGTTATCTGACAAAGTCTCTGTATAGAGGTCAAACTCCAATTGTTTAGAAAGTCCAAGCTGTGGGTACAGCATATTACGGACATATCTACTTTGGTGGGCTAATTGAGATTGTAGAGTATCACCCGACTGACCTGTAAGCTCCCTCATAAACGGGGTGTCAGAATAAATCATCTGCTCAATTTTATGCTGAAAAAATTTACGAACTAACGAATGCGCAGACTGAACTGAAACATCGAGGTCTTCTCGAACCTGTCTATACTTATACATCTCTGGTAATAATGAATAAACTACGCGTATCCCCTCAATCTTCCCTACTGGACAATTTTGTATAGATTCTGAGATCATGAAAAATGCTTTTTCACGCTCTGAAAGAAGATTTGGGTATTCTACGATATCGGGCTTATCTAAAATATAGGTAAATATCGAAGACAACATAGCCTTGACAGGACTAACGTTTTGTTTATAAGGTTCTTCTAAAATATTTTTAAAAACGACAGAATTAAGGTTATCTACGTGAGTTGCAATAGAAGAGCTTGTAATAAGTTTTATCTCATTTATTGTTCTGGTTTTTTGTACATGGGCAAGCCTTTCTATTCTTACCAGAATGGAGCTTAACAAATTTGACCAATCAGAAAAACCATATCTTCTTCCGTGAGCACAAGATAAAACATCAGCCAGAGAAACACCCTGCAGAAGGCTTTTTTTAAAAGAGTCGACAGACAAAGAGACATAATGACTTTCTAATTCAGAAAAAGGATACAGGACAGTGTTAACGGATTTTAGTTTGGATGCTGTAATAATATTCTGATATATTGCATAGGGGTTCTTTTTAGTTCCCGTATCTTTAGACCATAAAAATACAGACCAACAAAGCAAATGTAGCTCGGATTCTTGCTCTATAGCAAATGACTCTGTATTAGATAACAGGACAGAGGTTATCCATTGAGCTTCAGAAGCCGAAGGATGACTTTGAATTTCTCTTATCAGATGATCATAAACCTCATCACGAAAAGACTCATTAGAAGGATTATTTAAAAAGTCTTTTATAAGAGATAAGGGGTCCACTAAAACTACGCTGGTAAAATCGTCGCGCTCTAACAGTGCTTTAACTACTGCTGGCTTACACTTATCTGGAAAGAAAATCAAAAGAAACATGAGAGAGCTTAGATTCGCATCTGTCAGAAAGTCTTTTCCGATGGACATTTCCCTTAAAAGACTTCTTCTGAATTCGGGGCGAATACTTGAAAGGAGTTGAAGAAAGTACAGTTTTTTTTCGTGATCTAAGATCTGTAAAAACGGAATCATATCTGGAAAATTAGCATCAAATCCTTCATTGAAAAATTCAATAACGGAATCAATAAGAA
>VGMB01000240.1 GCA_016866585.1 Chlamydiota bacterium | reverse complement strand
TATGTGCTGCGTTATCAATACGGTATTTTCGATCAGGAGATTTGGAATGGATCACAGGTAGAGCGTCCTGATACATGGCTTTTGCATGAAAATCCTTGGGAGTTTAGAAGGGATATGCATGCAGCGTCCGTGTACTATTCAGGAGAGCTTTTGCCAGCTCAAAATAAAAAAGGTGAGGTTGTGTATGACCTGGTTGACTATGATGAGGTCAGAGCTCTTTCTTATGATATACCAATAATTGGTTATGAAGAGGCTACTCATTTTAATGTAAATACTTTGCGATTGTGGACGACAAAGGAATCTCCAAGAAACTTTCAATTGCAGAGGTTTAACGCGGGGCAGCTCGACCAGGCTGGAGAGAACACATCTCTTACTGATGTTCTATATCCTAACGACAACAATGAACTTGGCAAAAGAATACGTCTCAAGCAAGAGTTCCTTCTTTCATCAGCTTCTGTACAGGATATTTTTTCTAATTACCTAAGACATCATGCAGATATGTCTAGTTTTGCTGATAAAGTTCGTATCCAGATCAACGATACGCACCCAGCGCTGGTAATTACAGAGCTCATGAGAATACTAATGAAGGCTCATGACATGGGGTGGCAAGAATCTTGGGAGATAGTGCAAAGCTGCTGTAGCTTTACTAACCACACTGTCCTTAAGGAATCTCTTGAAGAATGGAATCAAAATAGAATTAAAGAACTTTTACCATATCAGTATGCGATCATAGAAAAAATGAATTTGGATTTTTGCAATGCTGTAAGAAAAAAATACCCAGGTGATGAAGAAAAAGTGCGGCGTATGTCGATTATTGAAGCGGGGCAGGTGCGTATGGCCAACCTTGCAATTTACGGGTCGCATAAAGTAAATGGTGTTGCAGCTCTCCATACTCAAATCTTAAAGGAAACTATATTTAAAGACTTCCATGAGATGTACCCGGATAAATTTGTGAATGTGACTAATGGTGTTACTCAAAGACGTTGGTTACTACATAGTAATCCGGCCCTTGCTGATTTCATTAGCAAAAGAATAGGGCCTAAGTGGATTGTTGACTTTAGGCATATCCAAGAAATGGCTGCGTACGCTACGGATCTCGATGCACAAAGAGAGTTCTTAGAAATAAAAAAGCAAAACAAGATCAATTTTATAAAGTACATAAAAGAGCACAACACTATACGTGACTACAAAGGACGGATCTTAGGCTTTACTGATCCTTTAAATGAGGATGCACTTTTTGATGTCCAGATCAAAAGGATCCATGAATATAAAAGACAGCTTCTGAATGCACTACATACAATGATGCTTTATTTTGAAATAAAAGCAGATCCAAGCTCTAGAAAAATTAAAAGACAGATTATCTTTGCTGGTAAGGCAGCCCCTGGATATGACATGGCTAAAAATATAATCCGCCTTATTTTTTGTATTTCAAGAAGGATAAATGCAGATCCGGATGTTAGAGATAAATTAAATGTCATTTTTGTAGAAAATTATAACGTGTCTAAAGCAGAGCTCATAATTCCTGCAGCAGATCTATCAGAGCAAATTTCAACAGCAGGGATGGAGGCTTCCGGTACTGGTAATATGAAGTTGTCCATAAATGGTGCATTAACCATAGGCACGGAGGATGGAGCTAATGTGGAGATGCATCAGCAGATCACGGATAAATGGTGGCCGTTTGGCTTCGGCAAAAAAGCAAGTGAAAATCAGGCTGTATGGCATGGTGAGGATCAATATAGCCCATGGGAGATATATCTTAACCATCAGGGGATACACAAGGCTGTTGAGTCATTACGAGATGGAACGCTTGCTGAGACTGAAGAAGAACATGCTGTTCTGATGGCGATATACCACAGTCTTTTAGAGACGAGGTACTCATCGATGGCTGATAAATATTTGGTACTTAGAGATCTTCCTGAATATTATGATACACAGAAAAAGGTTGAAGAGATGTACTTGCAACCTTCTCTATGGGCAGAGTATGCCATACAAAACATGGCTGCCATGGGTGCTTTTTCTACCGATAGATCCATTCATAATTATGCAGACTATGTATGGGGTCTTACACAATGTCCAGTCAATCCTAAGGAGTTAGAGGTCGTTAGAAAAGAGTATAGCGATCATGATAAATGTAGGATATTTTAGCAGTTTTTTAAGAATTGATATCAGGTAACATAGCGAGGATTTCAGGGTCTAAGGAAGTATTTGGAGAATTACTATTTTACAAACTTTCTATTTCAGGTAAGTCATCTGGTTTAATTAATGATGCATGTTGTTGATGATTAAAATGTTCAGTTATTTGGCCTTTAAAATTCTCAAAAAAATTTGCTGTTCTTGATTCTAAATCTGATTTATCTTTATTTGAATAAGCTGTATGTATTACTTGTATTAACCTCGATAAACAGCCGAGAAATTTAATTATTTTATCCATTTCACCAGGTTTAGCCTCTGATTTATTTTGGAGTACATATTTGATTGTTGATACATATGGATGTTTTGTCAACTTTAGGTCTGGGGGGGCTAGATCATCTAGTATCCTTAGGGTTCCAGAGAATGTATTCCATAAATTCTTCGCTTCTTTTTGAGTTAAACCTGCTCTATCACGTTGAGTATATAGCATTTTGAGGCCATTTTCAGATTGAAACGTTTTTATTACATCTACACAGTTTTTAAGTAAGCCTAATTGATCTTTAGTTAATAGATTTTCAGCTGTAGAAGTATTGGTATCAATCTCTGTATATACTACTGAGGAATCTGTCTATTCTAAAGAATCACTTTTTTCATCAGCATCTTGATTTGTACCTACTGCTGAGGAAGACCCAAATATACAATTGAAGATATAACTTAACCAGATTGATCCTGAGTTTGTTTGTTTTTTTATATTTTTGCCATTTAAAGAGGGAGCTGATTCCGATGAGGGAGATTTACCTAACGCTTTCTTAGCCAGGGCAAGCGCATCAAAATTTCAGTTAACAAATAAATGCATTATGTGGTGGCATTTCTCCTTTTTAGGAGGT
>VGMB01000239.1 GCA_016866585.1 Chlamydiota bacterium | reverse complement strand
ATGTATTAGTTCCTAAAATCGGAGAACTTATCGGTGGTAGCCAAAGGGAAGAGCGCTTAGATCTACTCGAGAAAAAAATTGTCGAATTTGGGCTACATCCTGAAGACTACTGGTGGTACACAGAGCTGAGAAAATATGGATCTGTGCCACATGCAGGCTTTGGTGCTGGCTTTGAAAGACTCATCCAATTTACTACAGGGATGGAGAATATCCGCGATGTGATCCCTTTCCCTAGATATCCAGGGCATGCTGATTTTTAATCTTAAGAACAGGAGCTTAAACCTTATTTAAGCTCCTGTTACTTCTTATGAGCTATTATACTATTTTTCTCAGACTGAGCTAAAACAACAGCTCCAACGCCAAGTAACATTGAAATAAAAGCTATCATGGTGCCTATATACGGAATAATAGTACAAATGTAATAGACAGACAATCCCAACGCAAACATCAGTAATTTGCCTTTTTTCTTTACTAATTTGGGAAACATTCGTCCTGTCATCCATATAACAAAAAAAATCTTAGCAGTATAAAAACTAAAGATATTCAGTGCTATGAGCGCTAAAGCAAAAGGCGCACCAATTACAGTCACTAAAAGTACGATTGATAACAGCGGGGCTAAAACTAAAACAACAATACCCACACCAAAAGAGTTTACAAGCTTATCATTCAACATCTTAGTCGACATAGACACCTGAGATGGGAATAGCTTTATGACAATCCATCCAAACACAAAAGTAAATGCAAAGTTCATTAAAACTACTAAGAGCTTAGAACCAAGAACTAAACCTTTAAGCCAAGACCAATCTATTATGTTACTAAGAACAGTCTGGTGGTAATTAATTTTTCCTACAATTTGTGCTCTTTGGTCAATAAGGGCTATATTAGAACTCTTGTAGGTAACATCACCTAAGATCTTAGCTTTAGAACTTATTCTTAGTTCATTAATATAGGCATCTACATCACCACCTATGTCTCCTCCAACTTTCGCATGAGAGCCCAAAATCGTGACATCAGATGCTATCCGCCCAGACATATCTATGTTACTTCCCATAACAACAGCACTACCGTTAATTTTAGCTAGAGGATCGATTTGGATGTTTCCGGCTATAACACTAACATTTTTATCCACAGTACCAGAGATAGTTATTTGCCCAGCCAGAGCCCTAACATTTCCAGTGACATGCCCAGATATATCAACACTAGCACATCCTATGATCAAATCTCCGTAGATGATTCCATCGACAGAACATTGGGCAGCTGCTACATACGCATCTCCCTTTATAACACCTGATATCTGTACATTGGACTTTCCTGCAAAAAAGTTACCCGAGAATATTTGATTTTCTTCTAAAACTAAAAGATCACTTTCCTCAGCATGGACGTCAAATAAGGAAAATATTCCCAGGATCAAAGCGATGAGAAATCGTAAGAACATATTTTCCTTTGTTTTTCTTGATATAAGGTAAGTTGCAAAGAAATAGCATCTTGTATTGAAGATTTCATAACTTCCCTTTCGACAAGACTCATTCTTTGTTTTTTGTTCACAAAATAATTAATCTCTTCAATATTGAATAAACTGATTTGTGGATGTTTACTCAAAACAGGATCCACACTTCTTGGCATACTTAGATCTATAATTAATGAAGATGGCATAACTGAAACTGGTTCCGCATACTTATAAACATCCTCTTTATTAATGATGTAATCCTTTTGATTGGATCCGCATATTACCATATCATACTCTGTCCAAGTAGCGATCTTATCCCAGGGCATAAGATTGATTTGCATTTTTTCTACTAGAGACTGCGCTGATTGTAAAGACCTTGTGGCAAGAGTTATTTGATCAAATCCTTTCATAGAAAAACTATTCATAATCAATCGATTTATATCTGAATTTCCCAAAAAAAGAATACTTGGACTTTTATGTTTAAAAAAAGAATGACAAAGGTCTAGTAAAACAGACTCTATAGAAGCTTTATTCCTAGGTAAATTAAATTGAGTTCTCATTTTTTTACCAATACGAAGCGCTTTTTGAAACATGTAATGCATACAAGATGGAAGCTTTTGACAAACAGCTGCAGTTTCATACGATTTTTTTATCTGTCTTTGTATCTCAGCCTCGCCAAAAATCACGCTGTCAAAACCTGCCGCTACCTTAGCTAGATGAGAAAAACATTCAGTTCCAAAAAATGAATACAAAGAATGCTCGAATGAAAAATCTATACCAATACGTAAAAGATTAATCAGCTGTGTATGAGTTGCCGTAAGGTCTTCAGAACTAAAGTAAATTTCAGTTCTATTGCATGTAGATACCAGAACATAGGAAAATTTATGATCTAGCCAACACTGATCTGCAATCTGACATAGTACTTTCTTTGCAAGAATCTCTCTAACATTTAGCTCTGATGACTTATAATTTATGCCAAGAACACCCACTTGCATGAATTTTTTCTCCTCAGTTGTCCCTGTTCCTCTTATAATCCACGAAATGAATTTATGCAAAAAATGACTTACATTTTTTTTTGTAAAACAAAGAAAATATCGTCTAATGCAAATCCCTTCCTCTGAAAAAACTGCACAACTTTTCTTTTATTACTTATGTCTAACGGTCCCTTCTTACTATACTTTTTATCATATAGCGCGCAAATCTGTTTGCGGGGATCATTAGCCATTTGATCCAATAATGTATTTATCATGTGCAGATCAACACCTAGTTTTTTGAAAACATACAAAATCGACATCTTACTTTTTCCACGCTCTAGCGCTTTTTCTATAAGATACCGGGCCCTTCGCTCGTCATCGAGAGCCCCACACCTAGAAGCAATTTCTAGAGCATGGTCTACAGCCGCATGGGAAAACCCCTCAGCACTCAAACGTTTTGATAGCTCAACAGTAAAATACGACCTTTTACCCAGCATCGTTAGAGCATGTTTCACAATAGCCTTAAGCTCCAACTCTTTATAAGAATCCACAAAACCCTTAAAATCAGCATGTTGAGAAATTTTACTTACTATGTTTATATATAGATACTTAGAGATAGATCTCCAGAAATCATCCCCCCAATAAATCTCAAAATAATTGTTTTTTTTCTT
>VGMB01000238.1 GCA_016866585.1 Chlamydiota bacterium | reverse complement strand
ATAAGCGGTCTGCTGGAGTACTAAATTGTATCGATGAGGACATGTGGTTAGCTCCTAAATTATAGCGTTTATTGAACGGGAGAATTTATAGCAATCTTAGCAAGATAAAAGACCTTTGAGTGTTAATGTCTTGTTAAGAAATTAGTATGATAGTTGCGGTCAATATATTAAGAAAAGGTAAATTTGTTTTTTTAAAAATTAAATTATTTTTTATGCATTTTATGATTTTGTGTGGTTAGATTTGATGGAATAATGAAGGTGATTGAGTAAAAACCAAGCTTTAGGAATAATCTCGTCAAACAAGTAAAGCTGGTGCGATTATGATATTAGGTTCTCAGTCACCAAGAAGAAAAGAAATTCTGAATTTTTTTACCATACCATTCTCTCAAGTGCCCTCCAATTTTGATGAAGATTTAGTTGAGTTTATGGGAGATGCCGATGCATATGCAAAAGAGTTATCTGAAAGCAAGGCGAAGAGTCTGGTTGATCAATTTCCTCGTGAGGTAATAATTACTGCAGATACTGTTGTATTTCATGCTGGAAAAATTTTTAATAAGCCTAAAGACAAAACACAAGCCTATAGCTTTTTAAGTGAGCTGTCTGGCCAGTGGCATGAGGTGCTTACTGCTGTTTGCGTATCTTTAGGGGATATATGCTACACCAAAACAGAAAGCACTAAGATTCTATTTAATGATGTGTCAGAAAGGCAGATAGAGCAGTATCTTTCCCATTTTGCCTACAGTGATAAAGCTGGCGGATATGCTATACAGCAGGGTGGAGGAATAATAGTATCAAAGATCGAGGGATGCTACTATAACGTAATGGGGCTGCCCATAAACACTTTAGCGGAGTTGCTTAAGAAATTTAATATAGACCTATGGAATCATTTGAAAATATTCTAGAGTGAAAATGAACAAAAACCTCTTCGTCTTCCTTACATCTTTATCAACTGTATTGTTATCTCCAGTAGCGCCTATATTTTCTGAAGCAACAGCTGTTGAAATTGAGCAAAAACCGATCAATAGGTTGCAGATTATTTATTTAGCCCAGTCTAAAAGTTATAAAAGAGCAATAGATCTATACGAGAAATATCATACAGTTCAGGGTAAGCATGATTTTGAGATCCTAGAGCTGATGGCAAAAGCAATACTTGAGCAAGGGGCGAAAAGTCAAGACCCTCAAAATCAGCTGCTCAGCATTTATGCAGCAGGTATTGCAGGCCTAGCATCATCTTATGAGATTATTGACGCAGGAATTAACAGCAACAATCCTCAGACTCAGCTGGCAACTATACATTTACTTGCACAGATCCAAGATGACTACATAGATCATTTACTTAACAAGGCTATGGCTTCAGACTTTTTATATACAAGGCTTGAAGCAGCGTATATGTTATCGGCTAGAAAAACTAAAAATGCTACAGGTCAGGTCGAGGCTTTGATGCACAAACTTCCTCCTCAGATGAGTTATTTTTTTCCTGAGCTGTTTGCGTTGATTGGAACAACTGAATCTATATCTATGTTAAGACACATGATCGGTGATAGATTCCAACCCACACGTATTGAGGCTATTTTAAGTGCCGCTCGCCATGGCAGAGATGATCTTTTACCCATGATACGTAGCTGTGCTACTCATATTAACATAGGTGAGCAAGAGGCCTCTGCTGCGGCTCTTGGTTTTTTTAAAGATTCTCTGTCTATACCAAGGTTAAAAAAATTATCCGTTTCAAATACAGAGAATGTGCAGTTATCAGCACTTAGGGCATTATATATGCTTGGTGATGACCAAGCAAAGCAAGGCATCATAGAAAAGGCAAAACTAGGCAACTTGTTTGCTATAACTATGTTAGGAGATATCCCTGGAACAGATCGAGATCTTATCCAGCTGCTTACGGAAGAAGATTTGAGTATTCGATTTAATGCAGCGACATCTTTGTTAAAAAGAAAGAATGCTCTTGCTGTACCGTATTTAAAAGAATTTTTAATTAGAGATACAAGAGATCTTGGTTTTTCTCCGGTATTTTCTCCAGGTAATTCGATGAGGGCTTTAAAAGTAATTTCCTCTGTTCAACAGCAATCTAAGCAAAATCACTATGATTTTGCAGCTCTAAGCTTGTCGGTAAGAGAAGGCATCTTGAAGGATTGTTTAGAGCTTCACGAAGAGGCCTTTTTAAAAATAGCCCAACTTATTATCGAGACAAGGCAAAATGATCTGATCCCTTTGACAGTATCTCTTTTAGAAAACCTAAAGACAGAAAAAGCTGTAGAACTTCTTAAGATCAAATCACAGACTGCAGGAGCACCTTTAATTAGGGCTTACTGTAACTTGGCGCTAGTTAGGATGAAGGAACCAGGACCCTATCAGGAGCTTTTAAAGCAGTGGATAGCATCTAATAAGTCGAGAGAGCTTATAGAGTTTCGTCCTTCACTCGCTTGGGGAAGCAGGCTAACGGATACTCCGTTTGAGCTTACCCCGCAAGAAAGTTCCTCATTGCTGATCCAAGCGTATCAGGTGCTTGCTGAGAAGCATGAAGAGCAAAGCATTGAGACTATCCTCGATGCGATGCGTGATGGTGAGCCTAAAAACTTGCCAATCATGGCTGGGATATTGCTCCGAGCTATGCAATAAAACAGGATCCCTAAAGGCTTTAGCTATCTATTTTCATTGTTTACAGGCGCTTATGATACAAAGATACACTGTATCATAAGAGGCCTTGATTTGGTCGTGATTAATTAATTACAAATCGATCGAATTAACCTATAATCTTCACTTATAAAAAAATTCTTTTTTATTATTTATATATATCTAAATCTATGATAGTAAGTTTGTTAGGTTATTTTTTTTTCGATTCTGCGGTGTTTGCAAGTAAAGGGTGTTTTTCTTGAGCCTTCTTTATCTTATCTTTACAGTCTTATGTTAAAATTAAATTTGATAACCAGGGCTAGCGCATCAAAAATTTTCCCGATAATAGAACCTGATGCAAATATTCCTCAGACCGCACACATTTACGCATTTTCGCTTTAATTCCCATTTTACAAGTCGTTTCTGCCTTCAATAGTTGCAAGGCCATGGCTCGAGCTATTCTTAAATTTTCATTAGCTTCAGCACTAATTTGACTGCGATCT
>VGMB01000237.1 GCA_016866585.1 Chlamydiota bacterium | reverse complement strand
AGGTCGTTGTAGCCTACTTTATAAATATTAACATCTTCTTTTTTTGTTAAAAAAAGTCCCATCGATTTATGATCAGACTTCGCAACATTCTTGAGAACCTCATAATAATGACCAGGTTCTATAACCAAAGGAGCAGCCATTCCAGGAAAAAAAGGACGTCTTGTCAAAGGGATTACAAATACTTGGTCTGGAGGCTCTTGGAGCCCTTTGTCTCTTTGAAGATCTTGGCGTACCGAGTCTTCAACTGTTTGGGCAAGAGCCTCTTCAGCCTCTTGCTCTATAGGTATTTCATCTTCAGGGATATCGTCGTAGTTCAAAACGCACCTGCCAATTGTTTAGAATTCTTTGACTAAAAGGTATTAGACTCTATCAAGTCTGATAAAATATCTCAACAACTGCAAAAATCCATCAAAATAACAAGGTTATTTCTTCAAATTTGCTTAAAAATATGCTAGACTCTGCTTCGCAATAAATTTACACATACCATGCTACAACTTATTTTAGATACTAGCCAAAACAATACTTTAATAGCCCTGTCAAAACATGGGCAGCTAATCGATTTTTTAGCATATCCGCATCAAAACAAGCTTTCGTCTCTACTGACCCTTTCTATACAATCATTTTTAAAAAAGCACGATCTTTCTCCAAAAGATATAAATTCTATATCTGTTGGTGTAGGCCCAGGCTCTTACACTGGAACTCGTGTTGCTGTTTCAATCGCCAAAGCTATGAGCTTTGCCCTTGAAATACCTTTACTACCCTTTTGCTCCCTCCTGGCCTACATACCTAAAGAAACTACAGGCCATGCATTATTTCTTTTAGAAACAAAACAATCCCAACCTTTTATACTTGAAACGACCATATCTGCCGATGGCTTTGACTGTATTACGCACGGGATATACGAAAAAGAATTTCAATCCGATCTACATTCAAAAAACTTGATTTGCTTTGAGTTAACTACATTTGCCAAAGCTCACCCTTTATTTCCAATTACTCCCAATACTAAAGCAAGTCTATCCCCTGAAAGGCTCGCATCTCATCTACATCAAGAAATCTGTAATGAAAAAGCTCTGTCTTTTAACACTCTTCATTTGCTTGAAATGATTTACCTTAACCAACACTTTATTCCTTTATCTTACTCAGAATCTATAAAAGAGTAACCGATACGTAAAGCTACAGCTAGCTCACCGAGACATTCTGTTATGTCCAATCTCTCGATATATTTTCATCACATCTTCTGATTTCAATTATAATAATATGCCAATTCGTTGACTGCACGGATCTAACTTTTTCAATACCGTTCAAAAAATCAACAATATGTATTTGATTGATATGACAAGTATACTTCATAGAATATGAGCTAGCGCACCATACCCAATAATTACAAACTTATTACATTTGATTTTTCTACCTGCTTAAAAAGCTTACTATCAAAAATAGCATCCTGAGCTAGATAAAGTCATTTCACTGCCACCTCGTGTAAATTAGGACAACCCAAAAAATTAAAAATTGAGAATGACACCCTAGCGAAAAAAAACTAAAGAGAACTTTTTGACTAGCTTATTTACCAATTGATTTAACCAGCCTGATAAAGATAATTCCCTATAAATCATCTACTTAAAACTCATCAAAACAAACATCTGACTGCAAATTAAAAAAATGATATTGTTACCAAGAAACAAAGGGGTAGGCACATGGAACTTCAAACAGTATTCGAAATAGACGAAAAAACTACAATAGTACCAAACTACTATTACCAACACCACGCTGAATTCATTACGTATAAGCGTTGCATGATCTCTGACAAACTTAAAAATGGCCGACTATGGGAGCCTCATCTTCACAAAGTTTTTAAATCTTACATTACGAAAAACTCCATAGTCCTTGAGGCAGGATGCCATATAGGAACTCATAGCATCCTACTCTCCAAACTATGCAAGCACCTTATATGCTTTGAACCTCTTTTTTATTCCGCTTCAATTCTTGAAAAAAACTTACAGATAAACAACTGTAAGAATGTTACCTTACACAAAAAAGCTTTATCAGATACCCTTGGTAAAAACGTATTCTCCAGTATTCGCATAGGAAATGTAGGAGAAAGTTTATTACATAAAAAATCAGAAGACATCCCAACTAACATCCCTGATGATCTAAAACTGTTAGAAATTGAAATGACAACTTTAGATGAACTTAAGTTAAACCAACTTGATTTTATCAAACTCGATGTCGAAGAATTCGAACCCAAAATAATTAAGGGAGGGATGAAGACTATCAAAAAATATAAACCCGTAATCAGCCTAGAATGCTCGGGAAATGCTCAAAATCCTTGCTCTCTTGAGAATACAATTGCAACTTTTCCAGAGCTCATAGCTTTAGGATATAAAGTTATCCACGTAGAACATTGTGATTTTCTATTTATTCCAGAGTAAATCCAAAAAAGGCTCAACACCCTTTGTACTTGTATTTTTTTAATTTTTTTTTAACAAGCTTTGGCCATTTAAAAAAAAATTTTCTAAAGTATGTTCCTCTTCTAACGGTTGTTTCTTGATGAATATCCAACCGATTTGATAAGATGAAGGTACATTAGTTTGTTAAGCAATTATTTATTCACTTTTTAACTATTTAGGAATGATTTTCATGCCCAGCGTTAAAGTCCGTGCCGGTGAACCTATAGACAAAGCACTCAGAGCTCTTAAGAAAAAACTTGATAAAGAAGGCATTATGAAAGCCGCTAAAGCACATCGCTTTTACGACAAACCTTCTGTAAAAAGCAGAGCTAAATCCAAAGCAGCTCTTAAATACAAGAAAATTAAAAGCCCTCGCACAGTCTAGTTCCCCTTAAATTTCTTATTCTATAATTTAGCAATTTGCAAAAGCGATTGCTAAATTATATAGAAAAAAAAACAAACTCTACGCTAAAATCATTTCTTCCTTCACACAGGTAAAAAGAAGTATGAGCGATTATTATAATGTTCTAGGCATTCAAAAAGGCGCATCTCAAGAAGAAATCAAAAAAGCATATAGAAAAAGCGCTATCAAATATCATCCAGATAAAAACCCCGGAAATCCAGAAGCAGAGAAGAAATTTAAAGAAATATCTGAAGCTTATGAAGTTCTGAGCGATGAAAGAAAAAAG
>VGMB01000236.1 GCA_016866585.1 Chlamydiota bacterium | reverse complement strand
TACATTGGTTTCATAATAATCTTTAGGATTTTCAATAGAGGGAACAATATCTGCTAGACCCGCAAGATGAAATACAAAATCAATATTTTTAAAATGCTCATCTATTTTTTCTATATTCCTTATATCCTCACAAATAATCGATAAGTATGGATGGTCAAGTACATTTTTAAGATTAGAAGTCCTTCCACTTCTCATAGAGTCTAGAACGGTGACTTTATAACCTGATTTCAAGAGTAGTTCTGTAAGGTGAGAGCCTATAAAGCCAGCTCCCCCAGTAACAAGTGCTGTAGCTTTATACAAGGTCTATCTCCTTCATTTTTTTAATATTGTAATAGTTAGAGTTTTCTAAAGGATTTTCTAAAATCCCGCTGTCAAAAGCTTGAAGCAGGTCTTCGATAGCGTTTCCTATAGTCTTTTGCGGTGAAAACCCTAATATCTTATAAATTTTTTCCGAACATACTTGGTAAGATCTAGGGTCATTTGTTGGATGTATTTCTAAAGAAATCGGACGCTTTTGCGAGACAATATTTTCTACCATTTTGCCTATGTCAAAAACTGAGTGATTATGGTATCCAACATTAAATATTTCACCATGGATTAGTTCAGCAGGAGCCGTAAGTAGTAATAAGTATGCTCTTACCATGTCATCTATATGGATATTTGGTCTTAATTGAGATCCTCCCATCACCTTTACAGTCCCGGTATGATATGCAAGGTTAGTGAGAATGTTAACAACTAAATCCAATCTTTGCCGCTTAGAGTATCCACACACTGTTGCTGGCCTTACTACAGAACATATAAACTCAGGACTCATGTGTTTAAAAAGTATTTTTTCGCATTCAGCTTTAAATTTTGAGTAGTCTGTAAGAGGCTCCAGCTCCATGTCTTCAGTAACATTTGACTCTTCTTTCACGCCGTAAACGGATGAGGAAGAGGCATAGATAAATCTCTTAACTCCATTTTTTTTAGCTATTTCAACGAAAGGTTCAAAACAATCTAAATTTATAGATCTGCCAAGATCAGGATTAAGTTCAAAACTTGGATCATTTGATATACATGCAAGATGAATTACTGAATCAATATTTTTTAGAGAAGAATCTAAAAGAGCAAGATCCCGAACATCTCCTTTAATTTCTACGAGATTTTCGTGTGGTGCTAGAACATTTCCATAGATGTAAAGATCGTATACGGTAACCTTATACCCATTATTTAAAAGCTCTGGAATTAGCTTTGCTCCTACATATCCAGCTCCACCAGCAACAAACACGTGCATATTAATCTCCTTTTTAAAGTCTAGAAAATTAAACAAATGAGTATTTTACATCAACTTATATTCAGCTAAATTACAATGATTAAAGAGCCCTGCATTCCAACTTTGTGATTGTGTTGATTTGAGAAAATGTAAAAGACTCCTTCATCCTTTTAAGATAAGATAGAGGTGTTTTTCATGCTTCTAAAAATCACAATCTAACGTACCTAATTTAAACTAATAAAATTTATGTGCTAAGTGATTAATTTTCTCATGTAAAATAGGAAATTTTTTTCTAAAAAATATGATGTCTAGGCTATTCAATCCTTATGTTTTGATGTGTTAATTCAAATGTGCTTTAACTTTACGCAAACAAAAATTATTTCTTCTTAGTTTATATATTTCTGATCTTTTAATATTGCATATTTCCTGAGACCAAGCTTGGCATATTACGAAACAGGCTGTAGACAGAGGTGTTGCTTGTAAACAACAGGAAAATATTCACTATCTAGATTTTGATGAAAAATCATCTAAGAAAGTCCATACCTACTTGAATCTAGTTTATAATTTAGAAAAAGGTACGATTGAGCACATTCCCAATGATCGTAAAACAGATAGCTTACAAGCCTATTTTGATTGCATTTCAGAGGAAAAGCGGTCTTTTATTAAAGCGCTAGCTATGGATATGTGGGGTCCATATATTAAGGCTACTGCCGATACTATCGGCAGTGATAAAATAGTTATAGACCTCTTCCATGTCATGAAACATAAAGTAGTTGTAAGTTTATAATAAATATGCCCGAAAAAAGTATTGACTTATGAAAATAAACACCCTACCCTCGATTTTTTTCGATTTTTTCAATTAAAACAATCTTAAGGCCTTAAAATCATGATACGTCTTGGTGTTGATGCCACTCCACTGCAAAAAATTTCAGGTGGTATTGGTTTTTATCTTTTTGACATACTAACAAGCCTTATTCAGCAAAGGCGAGACATATTCTTTATTCTTTATTGTGTAAAAAACGAGGGCGAACTTGCTGAATTTTCAAAATCCAAAAACGTACAGATACAAGAAGTCCGATGCATGTCCAAATATCATGCAATATGGACTCAGACAGGGCTAGCAAGACAAGTCTGGAAAGATGATCTTGATTATTTCTGGGGAATAACACAGTTCATCCCTTTAATCAAACGTAATAAACTTAGTACCATTCTCACTATTCATGACTTTGTATATAAGCTTTGCCCAGAAACGATGAATTTTTCTAAACAGCTTTTTATGAAAATTCTTACCCCATTCTTTGTGTCGCAAAGCGACTTTATTTTTTGCATATCTGAAGGGACTAAAGAAAAACTCAAGAATTTTTATAAAAAAAAATGTGCCGATATAATCAATCCCCCCATCAAGACAATGATTTCACATAAATCCAAAGAAGAGTGTTCCAAGATTATAGAATCTTTCGGATTAGAATATAAAAAGTTCCTACTTACTGTAGGTTCTATAGAACCAAGAAAAAATATCAGTACTCTTCTTGATTTTTATGAAAATATACTTTCACACCATAAAATTGAGGATGTCCTTCCCTTGGTCATAGTTGGAGGTGGAGGATGGAAAAATGATGAAATCTTAAATAAAATTCAAAAAATGAAAACCAAATATCCGAATCACATTAAGGTGTTAGGATTTGTTCCTGATGATAAAATCAGCTTTCTATACTCATCGGCTAAATATTTCATACTGTTCTCTAAATATGAAGGTTATGGCATGCCACTTGCAGAAGCAAGAACATGCCAAACTCACGTAATCTGCTTTGATCAAAAAGAAATGAGGGAAGCTTCAGAAGATGATGGGATCTTTCTTCCTGAATCAGGCTTTGAAAATATCTTAGAACCTTTG
>VGMB01000235.1 GCA_016866585.1 Chlamydiota bacterium | reverse complement strand
TAGATAATTACGGGATGATGATAAGCGCCATTTTTTATAATACAAAAGAGTGTTTAAGAGCAATTCATCTTGATCATTTCACTGCGCTGCTTAACGTTTGGAAAATAAAAGGACAATCTGGAAGAAATTTTGTTTTTGCGACAGTAATGGGTAAAAAAGGATTAGCGTATCTGTCAGATCTTACAGTAGACACTGTTTTCATGCAGTTTTTTATGTTATTATTAAACGGCGCATCTCAAATACACGATACAACCGATGCATTTGATTTCTTTGCAAGCCAGATAGAAAGAATAGAATCATCTCTTACTCAAGAAGATTCAGCTCCGATTATTATAGCTTACTTTAAGGAGTTTAAAAGTATTGCTGTGAAAAGAAGCTTGGATTTGTTTGGTAGAACAATCCAATTTTGGCCTAAAGCATCTTGTCATGATTTGCAATCTTTGCTAGCTAAGAACTATAAGGTCTTACCGACTACTGTTTTAGAAAAATACAACAGAAAGGTTTTCCTTAATGAAGTAAATTCTTCTGAAGAGATTTTAGCTAAGATCCTTAAAGATCTTATCGATAGGGGGGATGTAGTAGATTACATACCTGTTGCAAGCACAATACACCTTCATATATCAACTGAGACTACAAAAACGCAGCTTTATTTAAGATTGCTTATCAAAGCATTACATAAGGGAGATAGTTCTTTATTAGATGATCTTTCTTTGAAGATACCTGTGGGTTTTGAAAGCAAGAATCAAGGTTTGAATAGATCCTTGACAAAAGCTTTACTAACATATTTACCACAAGTTACAGCAGATATGACCTCAATTACTCATTCATTTTGCTTAATTAGAAAAGTAGAAAACATCGTATGTGAAAGCCTTCCTCAGGCTCTAAACATAATGCTCAAGAAGGGGTTTTCAATGCAGCCTTTGAATGAGAATCTTCTTTTTAATATCAACCTCATACGTTCCATACAAACTAATGAAATTGATGATTCAGAGTTTGAATTACAGCCCGATGTTATCGTTCTAATGAGAGATTTTTTTGATCATGTAGATCCCTCTTTATACAACCAAGAAATGGAGTTCTTTTTATCTGAGACTAAAATAAAAGAACTCAGAGAAATTCAGAATGTTCTTTTTTCAAGGTTCCTGCGCTACGCCATGATCCAACCCTCAAATACCTCAGATCATTTATCAGCACAATTTGTTTTGTGCTACCACTTCTTTCATCAAAGATTTGATAGTCTTAAGGATAAGATAATGGAGTTCTATAGACTTATAGAACTTAATTTAGATAGGGCTATTGGAATAGAGGACAAACCCGAAGAAATCAAGTTTGTTTTTTTACGTTTATTTGCTGAGATTTTATTGTTTTACAAAAATTCTGGTATCGAAGAACAAGAGCTGCAAAGGTTTGTTAGTAAATATATGCCACAAGTAAGACAGTGGGGTTTTTTCACTCTTACAGATCCAGTGGCTGCTGATGTTTTTTTTGCCGTTGCTGGATTTTCTGGGGACCTAGACTATATTTTTCGCTTACTAAAAGCATTTTATGAGAATATGGAATATCATAAAATAAACAATCCAGATCTTTTGCTTAGTTTCTCGTTAAAAGTGCATGATATTATGATTCCTAAGATCATAGATAAGATGGATGAGATTCAATCAGGACATGTTGAACTCATGAATGTAGTAAAAACTTATACCCCTTTGGTCGGAGGGTATGCTTCAGTTCTTACTCCTCTAAATCAAGTCATGAGGATATATATAAATGCGTCAATCCGTGAGGACCTAACTAATGAATCCATTCGATCTCGAGTGATGCATGACGTGGATTTTTATCTGCACCAGGTCACTAAGTTTTGCGGTAGTATATCAAAGATAAAAGACTTAAATGACGTTAGAGATATTGTTGAGCTACTTTGTAACAGCGCAAACCTGATAGCAGAAGAATCCACGAGCAAACTTTTCACTGTATTTACCAGGCTGTACGACTGCTATAGAATTAATGAAGATTTCAAAGGTCTTATCAAATCGCTTAAGGACTCTCCATTACAGAATACAGAACTGGATTTAGCCTTACTACCCATATGCAAAATTGGAATGGTAGAAATCCCTAGACTTCTTTGTTCTATAAGGGAACATTTAAAAAGAGTTAACATGCTATCAACAACGATTAAGCCAATTGTTGCTGGATTTAACCAAAATGTGGATTTTCTCGTTAACATTTTTGACATCAGAAAGGATCTGTGTAATGAAAGTAATAAGTTAGATACTTCGCTAATCAATATTATGGAGATGCTTTCGATTGAAGATTTCAAATGGAGTCTAGAGCTTCGGAATCCTATTATTATATTTATAGAGAAATTTTCAGAAAATCCCAAGGTGTGGCTATTGGGTATATCACTATTATGGTCGATTATAAAAGTAGGAGATATTCATAGAAATAATTCCGCGATCGATGATGAAAGTATCTATAAATTAGAAGACAGCAAAAAGAAGTTGCTGCAGGCTTTTAGAAAGGATCCATCTTTGCAAGAGGTTAGCCAGCTATCCATATCTAATTTTCAGTCAGAACTCTTAAAACTGATAACTTTTTATCAGCTATATCCCGATCTAGCAGAAGAAAATACCCTGTCTTTTATCGATACTCATATAGCAAAGCTCGAAGTTAAAAAGATGGGTGCAACGTCGATAGTCGTAAAAGTAATAGGCGGTATTCTGGAAGAAATAAAACTTCACTACGGAGTAAATGTGGCTAAAAGTGTTTACGTGTGCATGTCTAGGTTGTTTTCTCAACGGTTCTCTATTGTTTTAAAAAATCATGGTGATATATTTGCTTCTTACCAAAAGGAGGGAAAATAACAATATGACTAATAAATTATACCCTGATCCCATGAATCTATTCCCACTAGATGGTTATGAAAAGCTCATTTTCTTAAAACCTCATATCAAAGCCTCTAATATCTTTGTGGGAGAGTATACATATTTTGATGATCGAAGAAATGGACCTGAAAACTTTGAGGATTACAACGTCTTATATAACTACGATTTTTCTAAAAATAAACTCGTGATAGGCAAGTTTTGCGCTATTGCTGCTGAGACAAAGTTCATTATGACTGGTGATCATAAGCTAGATGCGATCAGCACGTTTCCCTTTCC
>VGMB01000234.1 GCA_016866585.1 Chlamydiota bacterium | reverse complement strand
GATTTTTTATTCTCGTTTTTATCTCATATGCTTGGATGATTGATGCTCAAGATATACTTAGGCTTGTAGGTATTCGGAAAAAAGAACCAGAGAATATGCAAATTTTGTAATTATAACAATATAGGAACTATAGATGCTTCTTGTTTTAGGATGTGGTTATTTAGGGAGAATGTTCTTAAATGCAAGGAAAGAAGATAAACAAAGCTATATTGCATCAACGACATCTGCTGATAAAATACAGGAATTGAAAGTTTTTGCAGGTAGTGTCTTGCAGCTCAATGGTAATGACCTTTCTTATTTAGAATCCCTTATAGACTCTATTGATACCATATTGGTTGCTGTGGCACCAGGTTCGGCTCAATCGTATGAGGATGTGTATTTGAACACAGCTCAAAATCTGAAGAAAGTGTTAAAGAAAGTGAAGAAACCTCTTTATTTGCTTTGTGTAAGTAGTACTTTTGTTTATGAAGGAATTAAGGGTATTGCTGATGAGGATTCTCCTTTTGTTTCAACGAGAGATAAAGCTAAAATCCTTTATGAAACTGAGAAAATCTATCTTTCATGCCAAACCAAAGATATTAAGGTTTGTGTATTAAGGTTAGGAGGGATTTATGGACCGGGAAGGGAGCTTGAAAGAAGGGTGGAAAAGATCTGTGGTAAAGTTCTTCCAGGCAGTCCTATGGAGCCTACCAATCATAGCCACGTCATTGATGTTGTGTCGGCAGCTTGGTATTGTATTGATCATACGATAGAGGGGCTAATTAACGTGGTGAATGATTCTCATCCTTCAAAGGGAGAGTTATATAGAAATCTGTGTAATCAAATGAGGCTTGCTAGTGTTGAATTTGATGAAACTAAGAGACCCGATCATGGGTGTGGTTGTATCGTATCGAATAAGAAAATTAAAAATTTAGGTTTTATGTTTTCTTATCTGAATCTAGAAGATTCCTAGTCTTATATGTTAATAGTACTAGGAATCTAGAATTAATTAATCATCGACAGTTACTTGAATACTGTGGAGGTCAAGTTGATCTTCGTTGAGTTTTTCCAATTTTTTATAAGTTGTTCCCATCACAGACTCTGGTGAGGCGTCTACGCTAGCTATTGCACCCATTATAGGTGTTACACATCCACTATGTATGTCTCCTCTAAGCATAGAAAGATGATCCGTATCTGTTTGTATTTCATCTTCAATTGTTTTGATTCTTCTGCATATGTCAAGGGTGGGAAGTATAGTGTTAATATCAAGAGGGAATTCAGTATCTGTTGATACGAACTTACTTGAATTATTTGCATATAGATCATTAATTATGCTTTTTTCATTCTCTGAAAGAAACTCGTTACCAAAAGAATGAACTTTTTTTAATAGTTCTATGTCACTTTCCGAAACAAATATAGTTAATCCTTGAGAGGATAAACTATGAAGATGGGTTAAAAAAGCAATTTTTAATGGAATTAGTTTTTCTTTATTTTCATTAACTTTACTTGAAATAGCGGAAACTTCTCTAGACATTGACATAAGGAGTGATTTAGTGAGGTCGTACTCTTCGTCTAGATTAGAAATCTTTTCCTCGATTTCTTCGCCAGCATTTTGTGAAATAGGCGAGTAGGGGGTAACTCGTCCACTTAGAGATCCATCGGATGCACTTCTGCTAAAAACTGCGGGTTTAAAAGAAAAAATTGAAGAGGGTGGACTAGGTGGAGTAGGGATCTCCGTATGTATAGTGCTATTTTTTAGGTGTAAATGCTTTAATTAATGAAATCAAAATGTGTCCTTTATTACAATTTTTTTATTAATGTAGTTAACAATTATTATTATATCAAAATTATATTTTACAACCAATGATTTAGTTTTTACGTTTTTAATTGTTTGTTTTTAAGTTTGTTATGGATGAAAAAAATATAATAATACGGAGGGATAAACGAGTTGAAGTATTAAAAAAGAGGTTTTAGTAAGGAAAAAACAAGGCAAAAAAAAAGGCAGCTCTAGTGAGCTGCCTTTTTAACTTAAAATCTATAAAAGTCTTAGCTGGTGTGGGCTAAGAACTCGCAAATCAATGGAATGTTGATTGGGAGGGGAAGAGGGATTTGGTCTGTATGTGGAGAGGAGACCATTGTTCCCGAGTACTTTCCTTCATCAAGAGCTAGATATTCTGGGATATCACGAGCTGTTGTTTCAACGTTTTGCTTGATAAGCGGATTGCTTTGTGATTTTTGTTTTACGGAAATAACCATGCCAGGTCTTACATAAAAAGAGCGGCGGTCTACTTTTTTACCATCAACGAGGATGTGTCCGTGTGAAACTAGCTGCTGTGCAGCGAAAATTGTGTTGCCGAAACGGAGTCTGTAAACTACGTTATCAAGACGGCACTCAAGTCTTTCCATGAAAGCTTGTGGTGTGTTCATCTTGGATTTTTCAGCTTCTTTATAATAACGAATAAGTTGTTTGCGGCTAAGCATGCCGTAAACAGCTTTAAGTTTTTGCTGCTCATCGAGCTGTACGCCGAAATCAGATTTTTTCTTGCGCTTAGCACCGTGCATCCCTGCAGGATTTGGTTTGTGTAGTAGGGGATTGCGGGCGCGTCCGAAGATGTTAACCCCAAAGCGACGTGCGATTCTGTTTTTTGGGCCAGTGTATCGAGCCATTGTTTCTCCTAGTAATTGGTACTGTCAACATGGAAGACACACATGCTATTACACTGTGTTCTTTTTAAACAAGTATAAAGTTGGCCTGTGTATAGACTCCAGTTACAGATAAGTCTAAATATTTTTTAAAATCCCCTTTTCTGGGGCTTTTTTTAACGTATGGCGAACATAGTATCAGAAATGGCATCGAGAAAGAAATTGAATTATTTTTTTTATGTGAAAAAAGAGGTAATAGGGGACAGCAATATGGGGGTTTTTTCTTGAGATTTTCTATATTTCCTCCTATAGTTCTCGTCTAAAATAAACCATAACTAGGTTGGGTTTTATGGAAACATCAAAAGATTACTATGTACTCGCTTTTTATATATTTACACCGATAGCGGATCCACATGATCTGATCAGTAAGCATCATGAGTTTTTTAAAACCAGGGATATACGTTCCAGAATTTACATTTCTGAAGAAGGGATCAACGCTCAAATGAGTGCTGAGAAGACCCATGCTGAGGAATATATGGA
>VGMB01000233.1 GCA_016866585.1 Chlamydiota bacterium | reverse complement strand
GCCTTATGCCTAGCAGTACAGTTTTTTTGCTTCGCTACAACACACCCAAAGGGATAAAACTTCAAGCTGTAGAGCTTGAGATCATACAAGGAATTGGTTATTTAGAATGAAATTGCACTGGCTGATGCTCGATGAAGAGATGACGATCTTTGATCAACTCATTCTTGAAGAGCATCTTCTGAGAAACGATTTTAGAAATTTTTGCGTTGTTAACAAAGGAAGCTCTCCTGCAATAGTAATGGGGATATCTGGAAAAGCCCATGAACTTGTTGATCTAGATAAAGCAAAAAAAGATAGTATTCCAATAATTAAGCGATTTAGTGGTGGCGGTACTGTTATTGTAGATACCAATACGATATTCGTGACGTTTATATTTCAGAAAGACTCATTTTCTTTTCCCGCCTATCCAGAAAAAATCATGAAATGGACTGAAGAGATTTATAAACCTGTATTTCCAGAGCTTTTTGCTTTAAGGGAAAATGATTACACCTTCGATGCGCTTAAATTTGGAGGGAATGCACAATACATCAAAAAAGATCGTTGGCTCCACCACACTTCTTTTTTATGGGATTTTGAAAATAGTAATATGGACTTACTACTACACCCAAAAAAGACACCTTCTTATAGAGACGGCAGAAGCCATCAAGACTTTTTGTGTAAACTAAAAGACCACCTTCCTTCAAAAGATTCCTTTATCTTAAACCTTAAAAACTCACTGACCAAGCAGTTTGAAATAGAAGATATACAAAAATCTGATATTGAAATAAGTTCTACAGAAAGAGTTTCTACTGTTTTAATTTCTTAAGATTAGCATTTTAAAAATATGAAAGACCGTCGTATGGGGCCGAGTTGCGGCTGCATTTAACCTGGTATCCAGGTGGGAACGCTTCCTGGAAGGAGCATGGCTCATCTCTCGATGTGCGTACCTAGCTCAATTCCAGCGTTGTGATCCCCTAAAAAAATAAACATCGTTAAAGAGCATAACTAAATACAACAAGGGAATCCCAAACGACAGTGTGAAAAATATAACAAAATGTGAGATTCTTCACAATTAAAGGAATTATTAACAACCGATCTTTTGACTAGTTATTTTTTATCCTCATCAGGAACGCTAATCATATCTTTCCATGCTTGACGCACAACTTGTCTTCCGATGACAGCTATTGACTCAGTTAATGGAATGCTTTTTGGGCAAACCTCTACACAGTTTTGTGCGTTGCCGCAATCACTGATACCCCCCTCTTCCATCAAAGGGCGTAATCTTTCTTGGGCTGTCAAATTTCCTACTGGGTGTGCATTAAACAATCTTGCTTGAGATATTGTAGCTGGGCCTACAAACTTTGAATTATTATTAACTTGAGGGCAAGCTTCTGTACAACATCCACACGTCATGCACGTAGATAGAGTATACATAGCTTCTTGAACCTGAGGACTTATTTTAGGGCCAAAACCCTTGTCGAAGGAATCGTCAACATCTACCCATGCTTTTATTTTTTTTAAGTTTTCAAACATTTGAGAACGATCAACAACAAGATCCTTTACTAAAGGAAATTTAGTCATCGGAGCTAATGTTACTACATTCGATCCTGTGGCTTCAATAAGCTTGTGTATCAAGGCAGTACATCCCTGCCTGGGACGACCATTAATAAGCATAGAACACGACCCGCAGACCTCTTCTAAACACCCTTGCTCCCAAGAAACTGGGGTTACGCGATTGTTATTTTTGGTAACAGGGTTTCTTTGAATTTCCATAAGAGCTGAAGTGATGTTCAAAAACGGTCTGAGCTCAAGTTCAAATTCTTCCCAATATTGATTACCTGGTGTTCCTCTATATATTTTAAGAATACATGTTTTATGCATACTGCACCCCATTTCTCTCTTCTATACTGGCAATACTATATTTTTAGGAATGTTTTCTAAATCAGGCTTTACTTTTTTAGCCTTGCTGTAATCCCTAGCGATAGGTTTTAAGTGCCTTGTATCAACTGGTATGTATGATATTAATGGCTCGTCTTTAGATGGGTCATATTGGGCTATAGTAGTTTTAAGCCAGTGATTGTCATCACGTTCTGGAAAAGATGGTTTATAGTGTGCTCCTCTAAACTCATCTCTCAATAGAGCGCCTTTTGTAATAACAAGAGCTATCTCCAACATATATCCAAACTGATTAGCAAATTGATAAGTCTGATTTACATTTCCAGCTTTATCATCAAGAGAAATGTGATTAAGTCTATCTCTAATTTGCTTTATCCCCTCCATTGTCTTTTTAAGGCTTTCATTATCTCTTTTTACAGTCACATTGTTCACCATTAAATCTGAAAGTTCATTATGAAGAGCGTGAACATTCTCTTTACCATTTCGATTAAGTAAATCGTGCTTGAAAGACTCTTCTATAGAAAGAGATTCAGAATAAACTCGAACAGGTAGATTTCCATAACTGCGATCT
This sequence comes from Chlamydiota bacterium, assembly GCA_016866585.1. GTDB lineage: Bacteria > Chlamydiota > Chlamydiia > Chlamydiales > Rhabdochlamydiaceae > VGMB01. The sequence continues at coordinate 736 of VGMB01000233.1, read as the reverse complement.
AAAGAGTCTAGGTATCTAGGGACTTCTCCTCCAGCAACAAGCCCTGCAAATATACAAGATAAAAGAGAATTAGCTCCTAGTCTATTTGCCCCATGGTACTGAAATTCTGATTCACCAACGTTAAAACATCCAGGAATGTTAGTCATATGTCTATATCTAGTCCATCTATCCGGGTCATCTGCTGCCGGCCAGTCTACCCAAGCTCCTCCCATAGAATAGTGAACTGCTGGGAAAATTTTCATTGGCACTTTGTGAGGATCTTCCCCTGTAAATTTTCTATATATCTCAAGAACGGATTCTATTTTATGCTGCTGTTTACTATCTAGTTGAGATACATCTAAATACACTTGACTCTTGCCATCTATACCAAGTCCTAATTCACAGACTCTAAGAACTTCCCTTGCAGCAATATCTCTTGGGACTAAGTTTCCAAACGCTGGGTACATATCTTCTAAGAAATACCAAGGCTGCCCTGTAACCCCGCAAGGCATTTCTTTGCCCTCGGGAGATATGATTTTTTTGGAAGAGTCTCCATATACCCACATTCTTCCACCTTCGCCACGAGAAGATTCCGATATCAACCTAAGTTTATCTTCACCCGGTATAGCTGTTGGATGGATCTGTATAAACTCCCCATTAGCGTACTTCATACCTTGCTTAAATAATCGCCCATTAGCAGCGCCTGTGCAGAAAGTTGAGTTTGTGGATTGTTTGAAAATAAGTCCTGGCCCACCTG
>VGMB01000232.1 GCA_016866585.1 Chlamydiota bacterium | reverse complement strand
TGATGTAACTAAAATAACAACCGCCCCCCCAGCTGCTGTCAAAGCGACTCTTGCAATTGCTATAAGATCATCTCTATTACCTAAAAGATACGTAATGGAAACTACAAACATTTCGATGAATAAAACTTTCAGAAAATAAGAAAAACTAAGAAAAAAAATAAAAAACAGAAAAATAACAAGCATTAAAAAACTTAAAAAAAAGTTATGAGGAAGAATGTAATCAAAAAGAAGAAGGACAAAAGCCGCAGCTAACGTGCAAGCTGTAATACGTTTTATAGATGTAAGAATGGTGTCTTGCTGAGATCCAGCTACAACAACAAGCGCGGTTAGCTCCATCCAAAAAATTCTAGGATAATTATGATTCATAGTAATTAAATAACTAATAAACCAAGCAATAGACAAGGATCCTACAGCAATAGCGGCTGTTATTTTGTTTACCTTCCTATCATTATTATCAAAAACAATCTCCACATTTTTAGCTCTTGGATAATCGAATAAAAAGTAAAAAAAGACAAAAACCATAAAAACAAAGACACATTCTATAGAATGTTTTATTCCCTCTTGCAAAGGAAAGGGCGTAACAGTAAACACAAGATACGTTACTGCAGAAGTTACAAAAATATCTGACTGATATCTTTTTTTTGGAAGAAAAAATGCAAGCCCAGCATAAACTATCGCTATCGCTTTTGAAAAAACTGGGAAGTAATAACCCAGAACCCCCCCACAATTTATTGCGGTAGCGATCATAACGCCACCCAAGAAAACTTGGTTAAAATGCTTCGCTTTTATAGAAAACGTAGAAGCAGCTGACATAACAGACATGTAAAATGAAACAAGAAGAGTTGTGTCGGAGCATCCAAAAAAATAGTAAAAAAGGGTGACGCAAAGACAAAAGACCGTTACTTTACAAGATTCAATAAAGTAAGAACTCCATTCAATTTTCTGCATGCCCACCTTCTAAAACGCTTATAATAAATACATGCCTGATTTTTAAAAGAATTTCTAGAAAATTTCTTTTTATAAGAAATTTTTGATACAATATTCCATCTGGTAAATCTTTAAAAACTCTGCGACACACATTTATTTAAGCTATAGGGTTATACTAGTTAAATTTCTTTTAGTGCTGTTTTTCAAAGACTAGACTTAGCCGTTAATTTCATTAATGACCAAATCAACAACGAGGCGAAGCGGAAAGAGTTTTTAGATAAACTCCATCCGCTTTATAGATTTAGAAAAGCTGCATGTATATTAAATGTCTAGAGAAGAGACGTCTACCGGCGTAAGGTTTTTACTTGCCATGTATTCCATTAGAAAAGGTGGAAAATAATTCTCAGCTACGTGATAGGAGAAGTACTCGTTAGATTTGTATGGATTATGTCTTGTCATACCTATCCTTTCATAAAACGACACAGAACCGTCAAGAGCCTTTAGACGTAGCTCACTTAAACCTAATTTTTGTGCTGTGCTGTACAGCGAATGCATCATAAGAACACCTGCTCCTTTTATAACAGGAACTCTTGACGACTTAGTTTCATCAAAGTAAGCTGGACATGTTAACGGGAGGCTAGCCCCAGATGTCACAAGCTTATCTAAGTACAAGTGAGAAGGAACTTCATCTTCAGCCAAACAAACCATATAGGAACAAACAGACCAAAATGAATTTGTTAAGTCTAAAATATAGCGAACCTGATAAGCTGTCGGCGCAGGTCTAAACACAGTAGTAATATTTACATCTATTCCGTTGATTAAATCCTTATAACTATTGACTATGGCCCGATCTTTATCAAAGTCTTCACGAGCTTTCATTCTTACAACCTCAGGAAGCGAGTCGTCATTATAATAACATCTAAGGGGAGCTAAGCGGTCATCTGCTATGTCTTTCCACGCTTTTAAAACTTTCTTCAACACCCTAACTTCTTTTTCAGAACTTGATTTTGTGATTTCTCTAACTAAGCAATACTTACCCGGCTCAATTCGATCCTCTCTTAGAGATCCTTCACTTAGAGCCGCACCTTTACATCCCTCTTCCACATCTTCAGAACAAGAAGAATTTAGAGAAATAATTTCTAAAAAGCGCTCTTCTCCTAACTGTTTAACATTAGGAGACCCCTCAGAAAAAAACCTCCAAACTTCGTTTGGTGAATTATTAGAAGCTGTAGCATATCCAATTGGATATTTATTAACTGGCGATGAAAATGGAGCGATAGCAAGGGTTGTCATAAAATTTCTTATGTAGTTGTCTTAAAAAAGGACATTTAATTTAATTTTTTTCTTTTTTTGGATAGAACGTGTGTCCATTGAGTTACTGTCAGAACATTCTGGAGAAACATCATTTCAACAGGAGTTGATAAACGTAAAACTTCTTCAGTTGTCAAAAGCACATCTTAATTTAATTTCGTCTATCTTTGATAGCATGTGTGTTGTTTGATCCACCGGTAGCATATACTGCATAACCTCTGGATCTGGAGAAGCATCTTCTCTAGAAAAACTTCTGCCGGGCGCCAGTACACGCAACGCCTCTTCAGCTGCTAAGGGTCTCACAATTACATGCGCTCTTCCATTTATAGAAAGCGCACCACCACCTTCGGTTTCTCTCCAGAGATTGTTTGACATTAAAATTCGTTTAAAAACAACATCACTTTCATTTTGGCGAACTATGATTTTTAGACGAGAAACCTCTCCAACCCGAGGATTATGCTGAAAAAAGCAAGGACCAACAGAAACATCGTCTGGTTTAAATGAAAAATATGTAAAACCTCTTTCTTGATACGTATCGACAATGTGAAAGCGAGTACTAAGTCTAACCCTTTTATTCAAGGGATTTGTTGTGGAAACTACAGCGAAACAATCCACTTCCTCTCGGCTTCGAACGCCTAAATATTTTTCACGCAGAAGGTCTATAGCTTCATCGTCTTCCTCTTCGGAGCTGGCGCCTGGACTTAGTCTATATCTATCATAAGCCGGACTGGCACAAGAGGTATTTACATGTAGTGACATAACACACCTTTTATTTGCAATTATTATACAAACGAGCTCTACAATATCTCAATACTAAAATAATTCATATCCAATCAAAACTATCTTCATAACCACAAGAGATTAAAAAATCCCCCATAGCCTGCTTAAATAATTCCTTGTTTTCATCAGAAAAACTTTCCTTCCAAACGCCACCTTGAATCATCCT
>VGMB01000231.1 GCA_016866585.1 Chlamydiota bacterium | reverse complement strand
AGCCCTTAGATTCCGATCTTATAAATAGACTATCACAAAAGTTTGATATGCTTGTGAGCATAGAAGAGCATAGTTTAATTGGTGGTCTAGGATCATCTATTGCAGAATTTTTGATCGATAATAGGAAACAAAATACTTTACTTCGATTTGGCACGCAAGATAGATTCCCACACCTTCTTGGGTCTCAAGAATTTATAAGAACTCAAAATAAATTAACACCAGTAGAAATCTCAAATCAAATACATAAAGAATATCAAAAACTATGCACACACTTGCAGCAATATTAGTAAATACCTCTGAACCTCTTGTCATAGATAATATAAAAATACCCGCTCTTAAAACTGGCCAAGTCTTAGTCGAAGTAAAGTATAGTGGCGTTTGCCATACACAGCTTTTAGAAGCCCGGGGTCATAGAGGTGAAGATAAATTTCTTCCCCATTGCCTTGGACATGAAGGCAGCGGGATCGTAGTTGAAATAGGAAAAGATGTAAAAAAAGTTAAGGCAGGAGATCGTGTAATTCTATCATGGATTAAAGGAAGTGGAGAAAATGTTATGTCCACTATTTACGACTGGAATGGTAGAAATGTTAATGCTGGCGCTATAACAACCTTTAGCAAATATGCTATAATATCTGAAAATCGTGTAACTCCGATCCCAAATACATTTCCGATGGATGAAGCCGCTTTATTAGGGTGCGCCCTCCCCACAGGACTTGGCAGTGTGTTTAATACTGCAAGCCCTAAGCCAGGACAAAGTCTAGCTGTATTTGGTTGTGGTGGTGTTGGGCTCTGTGCCATAGCTGCGGCAAATACAGCAGGATGTGTACCAATTATAGCAGTTGATATTCTCCAGAGTAAGCTAGATTTAGCATCAAAGATGGGGGCAACTCACGTAATAAATGCCAAAGAAACCGACGTCGTCAGTGAAATACAAAAAATTTGTAATTTAGATTACGCTATTGAAGCAACAGGCAGCCCTATAGCGATGTCACAGGCTCTAAAATCTATACGTCCTCAAGGCGGCACTGCTGTTATCGTTGGAAACGCAAAACATGGATCACAGCTCTCAATAGATCCAAGTCTTCTTAATCAAGGAAAAAGAATTTTGGGTACGTGGGGAGGAGATAATGATCCTGATATTCACTATCCCAGATATTGCAATCTTCTAAAGTATGGTAAAATTAATGTAGATCCTTTCATACAAAAAAAATATGCATTAGAAAGCGCTGAAGAGGCTTTAAAAGATCTGGAAAGCGGTGCGGTTCTGAGGCCATTAATAGATATGTCATTATGAAAAAAATTGGAATAGATTTCGATAACACAATCGTTTGTTATGACGATGTATTTTATCAAGCTGCTGCTGAGAAGGATCTTGTACCTAAAGACTTGCCACGCCATAAAAGTGCGGTAAGGGACTATTTACGCTCCAAAAATCAAGAAAATCTATGGACAGAGCTGCAAGGTTACATCTATGGCAGCAGAATGGATTTAGCCAGCACATTTGCAGGTCTCCATGACTTTCTGACTTTTTGCAAAAAAAATAATTACACCCTTAATATAATTAGCCATAAAACCCTATATCCATTTATGGGTCCAAAATACAACCTTCATGAATCTGCAAGCAATTGGTTGAAAAAACAGCCATTTTTTGATCTTTTTGATTCAATTTTTTTTGAAACTACCTTGGATAAAAAAATTGAACGAATTCATCTTTTAGAATGCGATTATTTTATTGATGATTTACCGGAGTTGCTTACAGAAAATAAATTCTCTAATAAAATAAAACGAATTTTATTTGATTCTTCCGATTGTGCTAAAAATGACCCTTGTTATACCCGACTTAACTCATGGAAACAAATACATGAACATTTCGAAAGAAATTCATGATCTAATAGCAGAATATCATTTATCTAATGAACCATTCTCAATTGTCCCCTTACTGGGAGGGGGTAATAACAGAATATATATAATAGAGAATGATAAAGATCGCTTTATACTAAAACATTATTTTCAGCATCAAAATGATAAAAGAAATAGGCTCAAAAACGAGTATCTATTCTTGGAATATTGTAAAAATATTCAATTAAATCTTGTTCCTGTGCCTTTACATTTCAACGAAAAAAATAATATCGCATTATATTCATTTATTGGAGGAAGGCAGGCTATTCAAAATGACGTAAATGAGAATACCATTAAAGTTGTATGTGAATTTTATAAACATTTAAATATTCAAAAACATTTAGGCTCTCACCTGTCTCCTGCTTCTGAGGCATGTTTTAAATATAGTGACTATGTAAAAATTATTGAAAATAGAATACAAAGCTTTGGCGATTTTCACGAAGAGACTAGCTTAGACAAAGACGTTCTTAATTTCCTTACCTCCGAATTTTCATCAACATGGAATAAAGTAAAACAAAAGTTCTTAGTTGATGGCAACTTATCTATCAATACAGATTTTTTCGACGATGTATGTATTTCTCCTTCTGACTTTGGGTTTCATAATACTCTTATTGATACAGGATCAACACGTTTTATCGACTTTGAATATGCAGGATGGGATGACCCAGCCAAAACGATTTGTGATTTCTTTTTACAGCCCAAAATTCCTGTAGATAAGGAGTATTTCAAAGTCATTTCGGAATCTTTTGCTCAATCATCAAAACAGCCTGAAAATTTATTACAAAGAGTAAAGAAAGTCCAACCCATATGTCAGCTTAAATGGGTTCTTATACTATTAAATGGATTTTCGAAAGTAGGAAGAAATAGACGGGATTTTTCTTCTGCTCATAATATTTCGGCCTTAGAAAATCAACTAATTAAAGCTAAAGATCTACTCAATACTATAGAGGTTTAAAAATGGCATACATAGATTTTATTTCCGACACACATAATAAAACAAAACGAGATTACTTAAAAAGAGTCAACGAGTTTCCAAAGGCAGAAGCTGCTAAGATTGCTAAGAAATTTGATGAGCAATATTGGGATGGAGACAGAAAATATGGATATGGTGGATATAAATACGATGGAAGGTGGAAAGCTTTAGCTCAAAAGCTAGTCGATAAGTATAACTTAACATCCAGCTCTAAAATTTTAGATGTTGGCTGTGGAAAAGGATTCCTTATTTATGAAATATCCCAACTTGTTCCCGGTATTGAGGTTCGAGGGATAGATATTTCATCTTATGCTATACATAACTGTAAGCCTGAAA